>ONXE01000030.1 GCA_900321775.1 uncultured Bacteroidales bacterium | reverse complement strand
ACCCTGATGGTTGGCGTGAAGTTTACGGTGCTGTTCCAGCTGCCGAAATCAAAGAGTTGTGTTATCTGTCGTGACGAGCCATTCCGCAGCTCACACGGCATCCTTGAATAGTTGGTCTATACTGACCTCTTTCAGAGTAGAACCTTTTGCAACGGATATCTTGCCGGTTTCTTCCGAGACAACGATAGCCGTTGCATCTGTTTTTTCGGTGATACCAAGCGCTGCACGATGACGCAAACCGAAGTGTGACGGGATGTCTGTGTCCTTCGATACGGGCAGAATACACGAAGCAGCCACAATCTTGTGGTCGGCAATAATGACAGCCCCGTCGTGCAGCGGCGTGTTCTTGAAGAAGATGTTCTCAATCAGTCGCGCCGAAACAGTGGCGTTGATATACTCGCCCGTGTCCTCAAACTCACGCAGGTTATTGGCTCCCTGGATGACGATGAGCGCGCCGGTCTTGCTGCGCGACATGTGCAGACAAGCCGTGGTGATACACCTGCGCATCTCCTCCTCGGCAGCATCTGTGCGGGCGCGACGGAACTTGCGGGAAGTGAACTGCGAGCCGAAACGGTAAATCAGGTTGCGCAGCTCTTCCTGAAAGATGACCACCAGCGCAATGGCGCCTATGGAGATGATGTAGTTGAAGATCGCTCCGGTCAACTCCAGGTCAAACACAAAGCTTACCAAGAACCAGATGACCAATATCATCAGGATTCCCCAGAACAGGTTGACGGCCCCCGAGCGCTTGAGCAGACGAAAAGCCCAATACAGCATGATGCCGACCAGCAGAATATCGACAACATCTTTGATACCTATTTCAAAAACGCCAAATTCAAACAGCATAGTGATTATATAATGTGATTAGTTGTTTTGCTTCTTTTACATCGTGTACGCGCAGGATGTTCGCGCCATTGCAGAGTGCCAGCATCTGCAATGCTATCGTGCCCGGCAGTGCCTCGTCGGGGCTTATGTTCAGCGGACGAGTGATCATGCTCTTTCGGGACAGGCCGGCCAGGATAGGCAACCCCAGTACTTTCAGATACTCCAGTTTGCGGAGCAACTCGTAGTTCTGTTCCGTAGTTTTGGCAAAGCCGAAGCCCGGGTCCAGGATAATATCCGCTACGCCCATGCGGTGCAAGGTATCTACGCGTTCCTGGAGATAGCCCAGTACTTCGCTCATCAGGTCCGGGTAATCGGTGTGTTGCTGCATCGTCTCGGGCAACGCGCGCGTGTGCGTGAGTATATAAGGTACGTGCATGTCCGCCACCACTTCAAACATCTTGTCGTCAAACTGGCCGCCGCTGATGTCGTTGATGATAGATACCCCCTGTTCCTCCACCGCTCTGCGAGCCACGGATGCGCGGTAGGTGTCCACCGACAGTATCGCCTCCGGCCACTCGCGACGGATAGCAGATGCCGCCAGACGAACCCGACGCCACTCCTCCTCTTCCGATGGGGCAGTAGAACCCGGGCGCGTACTGCAACCACCTATATCCAGGATGTCGGCTCCCTCGGAAAGGGCTTCCGCCGCCCAACGGAGAATCTCGGATTCGGTGATGTTGGTACAGTGACGCGCAAAACTGTCGGTCGTCACATTGATGATCGCCATCACCTTGGGGCTGGTCAGGTCCATCAGCCGACCGTTTATGTTAATCGTTTTTTGCATGTTCTGACAGCTCTTCTGTTTCGGGGTACAAAGTTACAAAAAATTCGCGACTTGACCCAAAATTTTGACGAAATCTTTCAGTTTTAGGCGTTTTTTTTACAAAAATGCACTTTTTTTGCATTTTTTCGTGTCAAAAGTAAGATAGTTTGAAAATTTTTTTGTAACTTTGCAGTCCGAAAGCATAATTGCACAACTATACGCACTATTATGAAGAGACTAACAAGTATTGTTTTAGTAACTATTGTGGTATTGGGAATGGGTTCTTGCGCACAGCGCGAACTGAACACGAAAGTGTCCAATACGACGGGTTGGAACTATTATGACGAGAAGACGACCAACTTCGAGGCTCTCGAAGGAGTGGGCAACGCCAATCCCGTTGGTATGGTACCTATTCAGGGTGGAACGTTCACCATTGGTGAGAACGATGAGTTCATTACCGCTCCGCGTAACAACGCGAAGCGTGCTCTTACCGTAAGTTCGTTCTATATGGACAAGTATGAGGTGAGCAACCTCAACTGGCGCGAGTATGAGCACTGGATGGTGGTGGTGTTTGGTAACACTGCGCCGGAGTTAGTGAAGGCTATCCTGCCGGATACAACTGTTTGGCGTGAAGAGATGGCTTACAACGAGCCTTATCTGGACAACTACTATCGTCACCCGGCTTTCTCGTTCTACCCCGTTGTAGGTGTTTCGTGGGAGCAGGCTATGGCATACTGCCAGTGGCGTACTGACCGTGTGAACGAGTTGGCGCTCATCCGTGCCGGTGTTATCGAGTATCCCAACTTCCAGGATTTGCAGCCGCAAGAGGAGGATTATTGGTCCACCAACTTCGGTGAGACGGGTGACCTCAGCTTCGAGGATGCTTACCCCGACTATGAGTTGGAGGAGAAAGATGTCATCATCGACGGTGAGGACCGTACCTTGCGCTATCCTAACCATGCGTGGGTGGCTGAAAAGTTTGTCTTCAACACCGAGAAATACCTGGCTGTAGCTGATTACACGCCGGCATACGGAAGCAAACCCAAATTCGACTATACCGGTTCAGAGCGTAAGGTAACACGTGCTGACGGAATCCTTGTGCCCGGCTATCGTCTGCCGACTGAGGCCGAGTGGGAGTTTGCAGCCTTTGCTCCTATTGCAGGAGAGGACGGTCTGACTGTAGAAGGCAAGATCTATCCCTGGTCTGGCTACCATCCGCGTAATCTGTCCAAGAAGCAAGCAGGTCAACTGCAGGCCAACTTTGTTCGCGGTAGAGGCGATATGATGGGTGTGTCCGGCGCTCTGAATGACAAGTACGTCATCACGGCTCCTGTGGACGAATATGCCCCGAACGACTTCGGTCTGTACAACATGGCAGGAAACGTCAACGAGTGGGTGCTCGACGTTTATCGTGAGACCACCAACCAGGAGACTTCGGAGTACAACTCCTTCCGTGGTAATATCTATACCCGCCCCAAGAAGACCCTTAACGAAGAAGGTGTAGAGACCTTTGTAATCGACTCGTTGGGCCGCGTGGCAGTAGAGTACGCCGGGTCGGACGACAAGCGTGACTGGAAGGATGGTGATCTGCCTTCGCGCATTGACACCGACTATCCGCTGGATACCACCGTTTTGGCCATGTTGGGCGAGGACGAGGAAGAGCCGGTCATCAAGTATGACCCGACGGATATGCTGGCGCCGAAGATTACCAAGAACACACGCGTGTACAAAGGTGGCTCATGGCGTGACCGTATCTATTGGCTGAACCCGGCTTCCCGTCGTTATATGGAGCAGGACAGAAGTTCGTCCACCATCGGCTTCCGTTGTGCTATGTCCACCGTGGGCAACCAGATTGACAATGGATCTAACTTGAAATAAAGTTTTTAATAGACTATGAACATACCTGCTAATTTGAAGTACACCAAGGAGCACGAGTGGATTCGTGTGGAAGGTGAAGTGGCCTATGTAGGCATTACGGATTACGCTCAGTCCGAGTTGGGCGAGATTGTGTTTGTTGACGTTGACAGCGTGGGCGAGACTATCGAGCAAGGCGCTGTGTTCGGCTCGGTTGAGGCTGTGAAAACCGTTTCCGACCTGAACATGCCTGCTACGGGTGAGGTGTTGGAGTTCAACGAGGCACTCAATGACCAGCCTGAACTGGTGAACAACGACCCCTACGGCGAGGGATGGATGGTAAAGATCACCGTCAACAACCCCGCAGAGCTTGACAATCTGTTGGACGCTGAAGGCTACAAAGCAATTCTCTAATGTAGGACTTACGGATAAAGGAAGAGGCAACGGATAAACCGCTGCCTCTTTTTGTGTATAACTCTTGAACTCTTAAACTCTTGCACGGCTTTGCCGATTGTTCGAGCCCTGCGAGGAAAGAACTCCTTAACCTTTTTGAACTCTTGAACTCTTAAACTCTCTCTTAGAACCCGGAGTACACTACTTCCAAGCGCATGGGATCGTCTTCGATGTTCGCGCTGCGGATAGCGGTTGCACTAATCGTCTGTTTATGCTTGACGGCAGTGATAGTGGTGGTTGATGACGAGACGGTCGTGGTGGTTACATCTACCGGCACGAGAACCATGTCCAGAGTGTCCGGCAGCGCTTTGGCGTTGTCTTTGTTGCGCAACTGCTGCGTCAGCAGTTTTGACAGGTCGTAGGAGTAATAGTAATGCGTCTCTTCCAGGCTGTCCGTGCGGGAGGTAATAGCCTCCAGCAGGGCGCAACTATCGGATGGTAGCTCGTTCGTGGTGAAGAAGCGTTCAATCGCGTCTTCTTTAATCAGGAGCATATTAGTGGAGGGCCGTGCCCAATAGTCACGTTCGTATTTGTTAGCTTCTTCTTCCAACACGTTGATGACCTCTACATCAAGGCGTGCGCGGTTAACATAGGCGCGCTTGTCGCCCAGGTCGCGCAGGATTGATTCTGCCATCTGCTTCATCGGAATACGCAGGCGGGTGAAGATGTAGGCGGGAGACACCACAAAGTCCACTTCGTCCTCCAACGCCTCCAGGATGTCCAGCTGCGTGTTGATTAGTTCGTAGCGGTTGATTTGGCGCACTTCGGTATTCGCATAGAAGCCTTTCACGTCAATCTCTCTGATTTTGGTTGTGTCGAACTTCTGTTGGTATTCGAAGTGGTAATATACAGCCATACTAATCTCAGCGTGATATAGAGTCCCTTGAACTGCTCGTTGAAACGCTCTTGGCTGGAGAAATCCTTGATGCTGAAGAAACGGTCGCGGAAATCATCCGTGAGGCGGAATGTAAAATACGGGACATACTTGCCGGTGGAGGTGTTCTGGATAGAATCTTTCGGGTGTGAAGCCACAATGATGCGGGGCTTGTCCACCACGCAGCATTTCTTGCTGCAGAAGCGCGACAGCGAGTCTTCGCTGGAGTACGTACCGTTGAAGTCCAGCACTTCTCCATCCATCTCGTAAATGGAGATACTCAAGGGCGTATTGCCGTCTCCGTGCCATGAACTGTAGTAGAGGAACAAGCAAACCGAGTCTACAACAGCCCCTTCGGGGTAGCGGAAACCTTCGGGACATACCATCTGGGTGAGGATGTCTGCATGCAGTGTGCCGAAGAGGGTCTCACATTCGCCCAGCAGGAAGGAATCGGGCGTAGTGTAAATGTAATCTCCTGCGCGAAGGTTGGACGTGAGCGAGAACGTGTCGCAGCCAACCAGAATTGCTTCTTCGGGAGTGATAATAGGCTGTTCGTCGCCATTGGCACAACCCACCAGCACGCTCAGCATACATGAAGCGAGCGAGCATACCATAAACAACCCAATACTCTTTAGTCTATCCAGTTTGCCCATTTGGCCTGTTGTCATTGTTTTAAGCGTTTAAATCCGTCATCATGCGTTTGTACGCATCCACATAGGCGGAGGTGTCATCAGCGTAGTCCAGGATCTCAAGCCCTTTTTGCCGCGCGTACTCGACGAGTTCGGGGTCGGCCTTGGGACTTTGAACGGCTACAGCATCTGCGTGATCGATTGACAGTTTCATCAGCGTCTTGTAGTCCACCTCTTTGTCGAAAAGCGGAGCCACTTCGTCGCGGTTCACTCCTTCGTACCGAATCTTTGCTGCAAAGTTCGTGCCAAAGGGGTGCTTGAAACGTTCGTCAGTGAGCCCGACTACTATTTTGGCTTTTCCAAAGAAAGGCGTGTCCTTGTACACTGTTCTGAGGTAGAAAGGCACGAGCGCCGCCATCCATCCGGAGCACTGTACTACATCGGGAATCCAGCGCAGTTTTTGTACCGTTTCCAGTGTGCCGCGCGCGAAGAAGATGCAGCGTTCGTCGTTGTCAGGGTACTCTTTGCCCGCTTCATCCACAACGCCCTTCCTGCGGCGGAAGAAATCGTCGTTGTCGATGAAGTAGATCTGGATACGTGCAGATTGAATGGACGCCACTTTGAGAAGGAGCGGGTGGTCTGTCTCGGCGATGATGATGTTGATGCCGGAGAGACGAATTACTTCGTGCAGTTGGTTTTTGCGCTCGTTGATTTCGCCGAACTTGGGCATGAAGGTGCGGGTCTCGATTCCTGCCTCCTGGCATGCCTGCGGTAACTTCCTGTTGAGCATACGGAGAGGGGTCTCTTCTGCCAGGTACGGGAAGATTTGTTGTGAGACAAATAGCACGCGTTTGGGCTCTTTCATGTTCGGTCCTTTCTTTTTTTTGCGTTAACAGAGTGCAAAGTTACAAAAAAAAAATGACATTTCCTCACTTTTTTGCAAAAAAGTGCGGATTAGGGCCTCATTTTTTGCGGTTTTTGCCCTTTTTGCGCACATTTTCAGTGGATTTGCGGGTGATTTTTGCAGAGAATTGTACTACTGCGGAGGGGTGAAAAGGTGAGTTACCGAGAGGTCAAATCGTTGTAGCGGCGCTTAGCGTTGAGGTACGAGATACGGCGGTCGGTGATAGCGTTTTGTGCCTGCAGTAGGAGTGTGTTGGCCTGTAGTACCTCATTGAGGGTGTTGATGCCGGCTTTGTAGTTGACAGTAGCGAGGCGGTAGTTCTCCTTGGCCATCCGGAGGGCGGAGGAGTCGGAAGTGAGGAGGGCTGCGGCTTCTATCATCTGATTGAAGGCCTGTTGTTGCTCAAGGGTCATCTGTTTGATCAGGTTGTCCCGCTGGATTTCATATTGGCGAATGGCGATGTTGTGTTCGCGGATTTTATGCGAGGTTTCCCACCATTGGGAAAGCGGGACTGTGGCCGTGGCAAAAAGGAGGCCGTTGTGGTTGTAGTCGGTTTTGACGGGGTTGCCCCAATAGTATGCTCCGCCCAGCATGATTTGCGGGAGTGCGGCTCCGATGGTGATGCGTTTGCGTAACTGTTCGGCTTGCACCTGAAGTGTGAGCAGTTGGTACTCGGGGCGGGAAAGGCTCTGCCGGTATTGACTTTGTTCGGGCGAAAGATTGGTCACCTCCTCTTCAGAGAGCACCAATCCGCCTTCGGGGTAGTCTATTCCGAGTTGGATACAGAGAAGTTGTGAGGCGAGCGAGATAGCGTTTCGGAGCTGGAGTTCTGTGGCCCGGATCTCGTTTTTCTTGAGTTCCACCTGCAGTGCATCTGTTTGGGTGACCAGTCCGGCGGAGAAGGCCACGTTGACCGTGCGTGTGAGGGAGTCAAGTAGGGAGAGGGTGGACTCCACGGTTGCTACTTTGTCCTGCAGTCCGAGTACGAGGAAATAGGTGGATTCGATGTTCTCGAGCACATCGCGTTCGCTGACTTGTGCTTGCAGTTTGGCGGCCTCTACTCCGAGGGAGGCAAGTTTGTTTGCGTTGACGATTCGTCCTCCGGCAAAGATAGGCTGTACGGCTACGCCGTTTAGTAGTAGTCCATGCCGCATGATGCTAATGTCCGCGGGAATGTCTGTTGACTCTGAGACGAGGTCGTAGAGCGCCTGAAGGATGCGTCTGGCGTCAACAGATTGGATGTCATTGATGCCGATTTGTACAAGAGGGTTGAGCGCGTGGTAGGCGAAGGCGCCTGCGGATATCTGCGGGAAGAACCGCGTGAAAACCTGTGCTTTGACCTCGCGGGCTTTGTCAATCTCGAGTTGGGAGGTAAGAATGTCGGCATTGTTTTGCTTGGCCAGACGGAAACAACTATCCAAAGTTAGCGGCTCTGCAAAGCAGGCGGCTACGCAGAGAAAGAAAAACAGTATTGTCGCTGAAAGCTTTTTCATAGCAGTTGTTCCGCCAATTACTTACCAATCACTTAGGAATCACATACGAATCACTTAGGAATCACTTAGGCTTCCTTCGCTCAGCTCCCTATCAGCACCCTATCAGCACCCTATCAGCTCCCTATCGGCGTTGCAGGCGTGAAGTAAGCGAGTTAGTGTGATCCGGGCGGGATTCGAACCCGCGACCCACAGCTTAGAAGGCTGTTGCTCTATCCAGCTGAGCTACCAGACCGACCCATTTTTCCCCCTTTGTGGGAGGGAAAAAATCAAAAGAGCCTGCAAAGTTACTGCTTTTTTTTGAATTTTCCAAATTTTTTTGCGATTTTTCTTGCATAAATGAAAAAAAAGTAGTAATTTTGCAGACTTTTTTAGATTCCGGTAGTATGCGCAGACGCAAAAACGTACTAAAAAGGTTGTAGAAAAGAGAAAAGAAAAGGAAGAAAAAAGAGTAATGAGACAATTAAAAATTACAAAATCGATTACCAACCGTGAGAGTGCTTCGTTGGACAAGTATCTGCAAGAGATAGGTCGCGAGGAGCTGATTTCGGTGGAAGAAGAAGTCGAGCTTGCGGGCAGAATCCGCAACGGTGATCAGGTGGCGTTGGAGAAGCTGGTTCGCAGCAACTTGCGTTTCGTGGTATCCGTTGCAAAGCAGTATCAGAACCAAGGTTTGAGTTTGCCTGACCTGATTAACGAAGGCAACCTGGGCTTGATAAAGGCTGCAGAGAAGTTCGATGAAACGCGTGGTTTCAAGTTTATCTCTTACGCAGTTTGGTGGATACGTCAGAGTATTCTTCAGGCATTGGCGGAGCAGAGTCGTATTGTTCGTTTGCCGTTGAACCAAGTAGGTTCGCTGAACAAGATTAACAAGGCGTATGCTCGCTTTGAGCAAGAGAATGAGCGTCGTCCTTCTGCAGAGGAGTTGGCCGGCGTGGTGGATCTGCCGATAGACAAAGTGGCAGATACGCTGAAGTTCTCGGGTCGTCACGTGAGTGTGGACGCTCCGTTTGTAGAGGGCGAGGACAATACGCTGATAGATGTGATAGTGAACGAGGACTCTCCCAATGCGGACCGCGGGCTGATTAATGAGTCGCTGGCAACGGAGATAGACCGCGCTTTGGATACGCTGCAGCCGAGGGAGAAAGAGATTCTGAGGAACTTCTTCGGAATAGGTGTGCCTGAGAAGACGTTGGAAGAAATTGGCAACGATCTGGGTCTTACGCGTGAGCGCGTGCGTCAAATTAAAGAGAAGGCCATCCGTCGTTTGCGTTCGAGCGGCCGCAGCCGTGTGCTGAAGACGTATTTGGGATAAGGGAAAAAGGAGTTAAGGAATAAAGAAGAATGTATTTTTGGGAATGAAGAATAAAGGAGTAAGAACATTACTGCTTTAACTAAAATAATTAACAAATAAAATTTTAAGATTATGAAGAAACTTTTTGTTGCATGCGCTATTGTATTGAGCGCAGGTTTGTTCTCTTCTTGTGGTGATACTCAATATTGCTACGAGATTACTACCACTTACACTATTCTTGGTCAGCAGCTTTCCAACACTACTCGTGCATGGTGCACCAAGAATGAGATTAAGAGCTACGAGGCTTCTGCAAAGGAGGCTGTCGTTAAACTCGGTGCAAGCGAGGATGCTATTAAGGTTAGCAGCAAGTTGACCGGTCTGAGCCAGAACGAATGCAAGTAAAAAAAAGTACCTGAAATGTGTCAGTTTTGGCGCATTTCAGGTGTATTTTTAAAGAAAAGTGCGTAAAAACTGCATTTTTTTGTCATTTTTTTTGGTCAATTCAAAAAAAAGCAGTACCTTTGCGCCGCTTTTTGCGCGAGGTGCCATCGTATAACGGTTAGTACTCAAGATTTTCATTCTTGCAATAGGGGTTCGATTCCCCTTGGCACTACACGGGTGATATTATAGACGGCAGGCTACGGTCCTGCATGATAGAACTTGTCCTAAAAGGGAAAAATTAACAACGGTCGTCGAGAACGGCCAAATGTGTAACACACTAAAAACTTAGAAAGATGGCAAATCATAAGTCCGCTTTGAAGAGAATTCGTCAAACGGAGAAGCACAACCTTCACAATCGTTATTATGCAAAGACGATGCGTAATGCAGTGAAGAAATTGCGCAACACGACCGAGAAGTCGGAAGCCGTTGCTCAGCTGCCGAAGGTAACTTCGATGCTTGACAAATTGGCAAAGCGCAACATCATCCACGTAAACAAGGCTTCGAACCTGAAGAGCAAGTTGTCTCGTTACGTGAACAAGTTGGCTTAATCTCCCACGAAGACATCTGTCAACACCATTATGCGGCACCACAAGGTGCCGTTTTTTTACTTATTAAATGAAGATGAAAGAGTTTGAGATGATAGCGAAGACCTTCAAGGGTTTGGAGGAAGTGCTGGTTCAGGAGTTGTTGGCCTTAGGAGCCAATAATGTAGAAATGGGTCGTCGTGCCGTTCGTTTCACGGGCGACAAGGCGCTGATGTATCGTGCTAACCTGAGTTTGCGCACCGCTTCGCGTATTCTCAAGCCCATCTCTACCTTTCGTGCCAAGAACGCGGACGAGGTATATGCGCGTGCGAAGGAGATAGCCTGGGAGGAGTATTTAGGGTTGGGCGACACGTTTGCAATTGATGCTACTGTGTATAGCGAGACGTTCCGTCACTCAGGTTATGTAACCTACCGTGTGAAGGACGCTATTGCTGACCGTTTCATGGAACGCGAGGGCAAGCGTCCGTCGGTGAAGGTGACCAATCCGGACATTTATATCAACGTGCATGTGGCTAACGAAACTGTGACCATTTCGCTGGATTCATCGGGTGAATCGTTGCACAAGCGCGGGTGGCGCGAGGCCACTACGGAGGCTCCTATCAATGAGGCGCTGGCAGCGGGAATGCTGCTGATGGCGGGTTGGGACGGTTCGACGGACTTGTATGACCCTATGTGCGGATCAGGCACATTCCTGATAGAGGCCGCGATGATAGCACTGAATATCGCCCCGGGTATTTATCGGTCGTCGTTTGCTTTTGAGCATTGGCGCGACTTTGACAAGGAGATGTTTGACACGTTGTACAATGACGACTCGGACGAGAGGCCGTTTACTCATCATATCTATGGTGCAGATGCGTCGTTTTACTGCGTTCGCGCGACGGAGAAAAACATCAAGCGTGCAGGTATGAGCAAGTATATCTCTGTTCGGCAGTGCCGTATTCAGGACTTGCAGCCGGAGATGCAAAGCGGGTTTGTCATTATGAATCCGCCTTACGGTGAGCGTCTGACAACCAAGCAAAACACCGATATCATGACGTTGTACGGCGAGATAGGCAAGGCGCTGAAGTTCCGTTTTTCGGGCTCAACCGCCTGGCTGATTTCGTCGAACGAAGAAGCACTGAAGAATGTGGGGCTTCGTTCGTCGCGTAAGATTCACCTGCTGAATGGCGAGTTGGAATGCCTGTTCTGCAAGTACGAACTGTTCGCCGGAACGCAACGTGAGTACAAAGCCGAGAAAGGTAGCGGTTTCAGAAAAGAGAAAGAGAGGAGCGACTCCAAGGCGTTCAAGGGGTCAAAGCCTTTTAGGGGGTCGCGTGAGAAGAGATGAGTCCGTTGCTGATAGACAAATATGATTATCCGTTGCCGGAGGAGCGTATTGCCAAGTATCCCTTGGCGGAACGTGACATGAGCAAGTTGCTGATTTTCAAGGAAGGAGAGATTCGTGAGGACCATTTCCGCCAGATTGGTGATTACTTGCCCGCCGGAGCACACCTTATATATAATAATACGCGCGTGATACAAGCGCGGTTGGTTTTCCATAAGCAGAGCGGTGCTCGTATAGAGGTTTTTTGCCTGGAGCCGTTGGATCCGCATGACTATCAGTTGTCGTTAGGTTCGCAGAGCGGTTGCACCTGGAAATGTATGGTTGGCAACCTGAAGAAATGGAAACAGGGTGAATTGGAGATGCCCGTTGCAGGAACCGTGTTGCGTGCGGAAAAACTGCAGACGACAGGCAATACGCACGGCATTCGTTTCTCGTGGGACGATGCCAATCTGAGTTTTGCCGAAATTCTGGATGCTGTGGGTGAGTTGCCCATTCCGCCTTATCTGAACCGTGCGACGGAGGAGAGTGACAAACGGACGTATCAGACTGTGTACTCGCGCATCAAGGGTTCGGTGGCGGCTCCTACTGCGGGGCTACATTTTACGGAGGCGGTGCTTGCTGACTTGCGCAAACGCGGAATAGGCATGTCGGAACTGACGCTACATGTGGGAGCGGGTACGTTTCAGCCGGTTAAGACGGCGGACGCCAACGCGCATACGATGCATACCGAGATAGTGGCTGTTCCTCGCGAGACTGTGGCGGATGTGCTGAAGCATTTAGGACATGTAGTGGCAGTCGGTACCACATCGGTGAGGACACTTGAGAGCTTGTATTATATAGGCGTGCAGATGAAAGAGGGCCGCTGGTCGGATGAGGAGTGTCATGTGGGACAGTTTGAACCATACGACCGCACCTATACCATTCCTACAGCGGAAGCTTTGCAGGCCATTTTGGACTATTTGGACAGGACGAAACAACCGACACTGCATGCGGAGACGCAGATTATGATAAAGCCGGGTTTTGTGTTTCGCATCGTGAGTCAGATGATTACCAATTTCCATCAACCAAAATCGACGTTGCTGCTGCTGGTGTCGGCGTTTTTGGATGGCGACAGTTTGGAAGGGGAGAACTGGCACAAGGTGTACGACTATGCACTGAAGCACGATTTTCGCTTCTTGAGTTACGGCGACTCGAATTTGTTTTTCGGAAAGACAACGAATGATTGATACCCATTGCCATATTGACGATCCGTGTTTTGCTGAGAACCTGGAATCGGTTATTCAGCGTCAGAAGGACGGAGGAGTGGAGATGATTCTGGTTCCGGGAGTGAATCTGGAATCTTGTACCACCGTGCCCGGGGTTTGCTGTCGGTATCCGGGTTTTCTGCGTCCTGCATTGGGCTTGCATCCGGAGGATGTGACGGCCAACTGGAAAGAAGTGCTGGGCAAGATACGCGAGACTGTTTATCGTTATTCGGAGCTGTTCCCGGGTTCGTCTCCGCTTGTGGCGATAGGAGAGGTGGGGCTGGACTACCATTTCTCTACAGAGTTCAAGCAGGAGCAGCAGTTGGTTTTCAGGGAACAGTTGGACTGGGCACTGGAGTTGGATCTGCCGGTAATGATTCATTCGCGGGATGCAACGGACGACATGTTGCGCATTCTTCGCGAGTATCACCGGAAGAGCGACGGACGGCTGACAGGCGTGATGCATTGCTTCAGTGGGAGCAAAGAAACGGCGCTGGAGTATATCAAAATGAGATGGAAGTTGGGCATAGGTGGCGTGCTGACCTTCAAAAACAGCAAGTTGGCGGAGACGTTGAAAAGTGTTCCTTTGGAGTCGCTTGTTTTGGAAACCGACGCTCCATATATGGCTCCTGTTCCGCATAGGGGAGAGGTGAATGAGAGCCGTTGGATGACCTATGTTGTAGAAAAGCTCTCGGAAGTGTATGAGAGTCCCAAAAATGACATAATTGAATCCACAAATCGCACGTCAAAGTCACTTTTTTGCCTAAAATGACAAAAAAAATGCTTTTTTTTCCGAAAAGTTATTGCCATATCACTTTTTTTTTGTAACTTTACACCCGATTTTGGAATTGAGTCGCCAAAACGGGTCGAAAATGGCCCAAAAATGACTCGAAGGAGAGATGCTCGAGTGGTTGAAGAGGCACGCCTGGAAAGCGTGTAAACTCCAAAAGGGTTTCCGGGGTTCGAATCCCCGTCTCTCCGCAAATAAAACATTATGTCGCGAGGTAAGTTTACTTAATAGGGCAAATAATGTTTTATTTGAATAGGATGCCCGTGGCAGACTGTGGGATGATGAGAAGCCCTGCGCCGAAGAA
Source organism: uncultured Bacteroidales bacterium (assembly GCA_900321775.1). Taxonomy (GTDB): domain Bacteria; phylum Bacteroidota; class Bacteroidia; order Bacteroidales; family Paludibacteraceae; genus Colicola. Next base: position 4,714 of record ONXE01000030.1, on the reverse strand, counting down.
TCCCCGTCTCTCCGCAAGTTGATATACTATGAAGCAAGAAATACTACAAAACAAATAACTCAAAAACACGAAACAATGAAAAAAGTATTTGCAACCCTTACGGTATTCGCAATGCTCGGATTTGGTGGCGTTGCTGTAATGGCTCAAGAAGAAGCAGCTGAGGCTGCAGGAACAGAACAAATCGCAGAAGACGATGCAACAGTGGCTGAAGAAGCTGCGGTAGCAGTTGTTGAAGAAGCCGCAGAAGAGGACGGCGGTCTGGTTGCCCTTCATAAGGCGTTGAAGACCAAGTTTATCGAAGGTGGCGCAGGCTTTATGGCAGCAACCTTGCTCTGCTTGGTATTCGGTTTGGCTCTCTGCATTGAGCGTATTATCTATCTTTCTTTGGCAAAGACGAACACGAAGAAACTGCTTGAGAATGTTGATGCAGCTTTGAATAGCAAAGGCATTGAGGCCGCTTTGGACGTATGCCGCAACACCCGTGGTCCTGTGGCATCTATCTTCTACCAGGGTCTGAGCCGTTATGACGAAGGCGTGGACGTAGTAGAAAAGACCGTTGCTTCCTATGGTGGCGTACAGCTTGGTTTGCTTGAGAAGAACCTCTCTTGGATTACCCTCTTCATCGCAATCGCTCCGTCCATGGGTTTCATGGGTACCATTATCGGTATGATCGCAGCCTTCGATAAGATTCAACAGGTAGGTGATATGTCTGCAACGGTTGTTGCCGGCGGTATCAAGGTGGCGTTGTTGACGACCCTTCTCGGTTTGATCATCGCTATTATTCTGCAAGTATTCTACAACTATATCCTCTCTCTGGTTGAGGGTCTGACCAACGAAATGGAAGACTCTTCTATCAGCCTGCTTGACATCGTTGTTCGCTACGACGCAGCACAGAAGAAATAATAAGCTTATAAGGCTTACGTAAATCCTGCATTTTGCTTTCGCAATTGCATAGTCATTAACTTATAAACTTATTATTCCATTATGAAAAACAATAGTTTGATATCTAAAGTTACTCTTTGGGTGCTTCTGGCTATCGGTATCATCATTTCTGCTATGGTGTTCCTTGGTGGAAATGAGGCGGTAGGTTTGGAAGTGGCCGGAGACGAACTGGCTGTACCTAAGTTTACGAACCTGTTCTTGAACTGGAACTATATCTTGCTTTGCCTTGCTATTCTGGTCACCCTGATTTTTGTGGTGATTGGCTTCTGCCGCCAGTGGAAGGCTGACAAGAAGAAAGCCATGTTCAGCCTTTGTGTGCTGATTGCATTCGTATTGTTGTTTGTGATTTGCTGGTTCCTCGGCTCGCCTGAGAAGATCCAGATCATCGGTTACGAAGGCACTGACAACCAGGGCTTCTGGGCACAGCTCAGTGATATGATGATGTATGCAAGCTACGCGCTTGTTTGCGGTGTAATCATCGCCATCATCTACGGCGCAATTCGTTCGCTGACATTGAAGAAATAATTAACACATTGTAATAAACGCAAAATAAAGAACTATGGCTCGTAAAGTCCCGGCAATTAATGCCAGCTCTATGGCGGACATCTCGTTCCTGCTGTTGATCTTCTTCCTGATCACCACCAGCATGGATGTTAGTCAAGGTCTTGCACGCCGTTTGCCTCAGCCGCCTGATCCAAATCAGAAGATTGAGGAAACGGATATCAACCAGCGTAACCTGTTTGTGGTGAAGATCAACTCGGCTAACCAACTGCTTGTACAAGGTCAGGAGACCAACATCAGTCAGCTCCGCGCTAAGGCCAAAGAGTTCATTGACAACCCCAATAACGACCCGAACCTGCCTGTTCTCGTGACTGAAGAGATTGAGGGCTTAGGCATGGTGACTTATACTCCGGATCATGTCATCTCCGTTCAGAATGACGTGGATACTCAGTATCAGGCTTACTTGGATGTTCAGAATGAGCTCGTTGCGGCTTACAATGAACTGCGTGATGCTTTCGCCAAGAAACAGTTCGGTAAAACCTATAACGAACTGGAGGAGGAAGAACAGAAACTCGTACAAAAGGTATATCCTCAGAAGATCTCCGAGGCTGAACCTAAAAATTATGGGAGTAAATAATTATGGCAAGAATTCGTAAAGGTGAAAAACGTGAGATGCCGGCGTTGAACACGTCGTCGCTCCCCGATATTATTTTCATGCTTCTCTTCTTCTTCATGACCGTTACTTCCATGAAGGAGGTTACCTATAAGGTTCAGATCAACAACCCTCAGGCAACCGAGTTGACCAAACTGGAAAAGAAGAGCCTTGTGCGCTATATCTATGTAGGTTCGCCTACTCGCGACCTGCAGAAGCAGTATGGTGCTGAGACTCGTATCCAATTGGATGATGCGTTTGCAGAGGTGAACGAGATAGAAGAGTATATCGTCAACGAGCGCTCCGCTATGCGTGAAGATGAGCAGGGCAAGATGACTGTTTCGATCAAGGCCGACAAGGACACCCGTATGGGTATCATCGGTGACATCAAGCAGGCTCTGCGTCGCTCATATGCATTGAAGATTTCCTACGCTGCGACCAACCGCACGTCGTATTAAATCGTTATACAGGCAAAAAGAGGCTGTCTTATGGGCAGCCTCTTTTGTTAATAAACAGTAAAGTTAAGATATAAATAGTCCGAGTACCGTGAATATTATTCTTTTTTGTGCCGTATTGCCGGCTATATTACTTGTGTTTTACATCTACTTGCGCGACAACTATCAGCGCGAGCCGTTGAGTCAGATTTTGAAGGGAGTGCTATTTGGTGTTTTCTCTGCGGGAATAGCTATGGTACTGGAGAGTTCGCTTCAGTGGTTAGGTATTACTATCGCCCAACCGGCCACTTGGATTGGAGCGGTATGGAATGCTTTTGTGGGAGCAGCTATGCCCGAGGAGGCGGCCAAACTGCTGATGCTGTGGCTGTTGTTGCGCCGGAACAAGTATTTCGACGAGCGTTTTGACGGCATCGTGTATGCGTGCTGTATCGGTATGGGTTTTGCCGGAACGGAGAATATCCTCTACCTGTTTAACAACATAGACAGTTGGCAGAGTGTGGCTGTTCAGCGTGCTATCTTTGCCGTGCCTGCGCATTTTATGTTTGCCGTGGCAATGGGCTATTTCTATTCCAAGATTCATTTTCGCGACATGAGTTGGGGCTATCGTTCACTTGTGTTCGTGGCGCCGGTTATTCTGCATGGCACCTACGATGGACTTCTCTTCATGGCGAATGTGACGCCTCAAGTGGCCGGACTAATCCTGATGGCTTTCTACCTCTTCTGTTTCTGGATGTTTCGAGTTTCACGTCGTAGTATCCAAGCGCAAGCGAAAGCCAGCGATCCCAATAACATCATTTTCAGAGTATAGGGGATTCAGACTTCTAAATAGGCTGGAAATGAAGAAAGTGAGAGTGGTGGCTGCCATCATCCGTGATGCTGATGGACGTATCTTCGCTACGCAGCGAGGTTACGGTGATTGGAAAGACTATTGGGAGTTTCCCGGAGGGAAGATTGAGGCCGGTGAGACGCCCGAAGATGCTCTTCGGCGTGAGATTTGGGAGGAGCTGGAGACGCACATAGGCATTGAGCGTTTTGTCGCTACGGTGGAGTACGACTATCCTGCTTTTCATCTGAGTATGAATTGCTACCTGTGCTATGTGGAAAGCGGCAACTTAACCCTCAAAGAACATGAAGCCGCGCGCTGGCTCAGTCCGAACAAACTGACATCCGTCCGTTGGCTTCCTGCTGACGAAGACCTGATTGGCAAACTGTCCCGGGATTTATAGAGACGCGAGAATATGAACATACAAATGCAAATATGAATTTTAGACTATTTGGCACGGAGAGCGGACCCAAGTTGCTGCTTATTCCGGGGTTGGGCGTATCGTATGAAATATTTCTTCCGTTGGTTTCCCTGTTGGAAGACCGGTTTCGCATCATCACAGCGGAAGTGGATGGTTTTACATTGGGCAAGCATACCCGCTTCACTTCAGTGGACGATCAGGCTGCGCAGGTGATCGCGTATGTGCAGGAGAACTGCGGAGGTCATTTGACCTGTGCCTACGGTTTGTCGTTGGGAGGAAAGATTCTTTCGCGCGTGTTGGAACGCAATGAACTGACAGTGGATCATGCCATCCTCGATGCGGCTCCGTTGTTGCCTTTGCCCGGCTGGCTCGTCAGCCCACTGCGGTATTATCAGGCGGGAAACGTATGGACTTGCTACCATTGGACCGGATTTTGGAAATGGGTCTTCCATAGCCACTATTTCGACGTGCTACTCGACGAATGCAAGAAAACCTGGCCTTGGGGAGGAACGCAAGCAGTGCTGGATGGCTACAAATCCGTTTATACCAACCGCTTGCAGTCCATTTCCGGCTCGGACATCCATTTCTGGTATGGAACCAAAGAGGCCTTCGTCGCCAAACCCCAGGCTAAGCATCTGTTGGCGCTAGACCCTAAAGTGCATGTCGAGGTCTTCCCGGGCATGAACCACGGCCAACTGCTTGTCGATCATCCCGAGGAAATAGCAAAGCGAATCACTACTATCACCAATCAATAACTATGCTTTCCAAACTGACACTGATATTCTCTGCAATGTTAGGGCTTGTTTTTGCGCTACTGCCGCATATCCTTTGGTTTATAGGCTGGCTCATCGGCAAGTGTTTCCACTATTCTTTGCCCTATGCGCCCTTTGGCTGGACGGCCCTTTGCCTGATTCTAGGCG
>ONXE01000131.1 GCA_900321775.1 uncultured Bacteroidales bacterium | reverse complement strand
CGTCCACAAAATGATACGGTGACGCTCCTGTTGCAGACGGAGAAGAGTCTCTATCGCAAAAGGAATCGGCTTGCCTATTTTCGGATACTCGTGCGTAACAATCGTCCCATCAAAATCCACAGCTATAGTCATAAATCCTCCTCGTTTTTGTTGTTGATTTCCAGATAAATCTTGCGGTCACTGGGTTTGCAGAAGAACTGTGCCAGCACGGCGATTCCTGCGCACCACAGCATTGGCTGGTAGTTGCCCAAATAATAGAACGCGATGATTGCAAACACGGCGCCGTTGCCTATTGTTGCTACACGAAAGGTAACGGGCACGCTTCGCAGCCTCATCCTGCACCTCGCATACTTTCTTCATCTGTTTCTTGAACCACCATAGTGCCCCTGGAATAGAGACGATTACGTACATGATTACCACATACGATATAATCTGCCCGTACTGCGATAGCGGGTCAATCGTAATAAAACCTTCTTTTCCTTTCAGCAAAAAGCCAAAAACTACCACCAACAGCAGATATACCACATACAGTGAGTAATAGACGATGTTGATTTGTTTCCGGATGTTTGAGTATTCTGTTTCCATAATCTATAATTTTCAATTTTCAATTCGTCACAAATTCCGTTCTGTTCAGGATGGAGCGTCCTAACGTCACTTCGTCTGTGTATTCCAATTCTCCTCCAACGGCCACTCCGCGAGCAATCTGCGTCACGCGCACCTCCGGATGATCGTTGGACAAGTGGCGGTAGATGTAGAAATTGGTCGTGTCACCTTCCATCGTCGTAGGCAGCGCAAGTATCACTTCATGAATCTGCTCGGGCTCTATGCGCGCCAGAAGCGAATCGATTTCCAGATCCTTCGGCCCTATTCCGTCCATCGGCGAGATAATACCTCCGAGAACATGGTACAAACCGTGGAACTGACCCGTAGCCTCTACCTGCATCACGTCCTGGATATTCTCCACCACACACACGGTCTGGCGGTCGCGGTTATGCGAAGCGCAGATAGGACATAGTTCCGTATCGCTGATGTTGTGGCAAACCCGGCAGTAGTGAACCTCATTCTTCAGTTTGGTCAGCGCACCCGCAAAAGCCTCCACTTCTTCGGGTTTACGGCGAAGCAAATGCAGCACGAGGCGAAGGGCCGTCTTGCGCCCAACGCTCGGCAGCGACGCAAACTCGTTGACTGCGTTCTCCAACAACACCGATGGATATGTACTGTTCATTTTCTATTCCTTTTTCACACGTTCGTGCATGCGCACACTACGCATTTTACGAAAACGGCTGCAAAGTTACAAAAAAAAATTGAATTGTGCAAGGAAAAAGTAAAAAAAATGCATTTTTAGTTTTTGAATCCGCTTCGGTCCGAGAGGGTAAGTAGGTGGTACGGAAAAAGTCTGGAGAGGGTTGCTTGCTCTTCTCATGAGATAATTTGTCGGATTTCGACAAACGATTAGTGGGTTGGTTGGTGAAAAAATATCACTTTTTTCATTTTTTTCTTGCATATATCAAAAAAAAGTTGTAACTTTGCGGCCGTAAACAAAATTTTTGAATTGTCATGCCGGAGATTAGTTCTTTTTATGGAATAGTGATAATAAAACGTTTAATCTTATGATGCCAATTCTTAAAATAGTTGATGCTCAATACCTTCACGATTATGTGCTCCGTTTGTCGTTCAACGATGGAGCCATCAAGTCTGTGGACTTTTGGCCGTTGGCACAGAAGGGTATTTGCACCAAACTGCAAGATAAAACCTATTTCCGGAATTTTACGTTAGACCCATTCTCTGTTGATTGGTCTAACGAGATAGGGTTCGCCCCGGAATACCTCTATGAGATAGGCAAAGCCTAACCTCATAACAGCATACGCACTCAGTGGAGTGCATAATAAATCATAAACAAGGCGTTAAGGCTGAGCTTGATTTATTGAAATCTGGACAATTTCAATGAACCATTACGATTCGAGCAGCAGCACGTTAACGCTCATGTTTTTGGCGTGGGCTTTTGCGTGGAATTTGAATCGTAAAGGTCGTCCAGAACCTCAATAAATCAGAGGAAGCGAACAACAAAAGTCCGCGCTTTGTTTTTAATAATCAACAAATTAAAAACATTAAAAAGAAAGGAAAAGTTATGAAAAAGGGACTGTTTACGGTGGTGCTGATGGTTGGACTATTGGTGCCGGGAGTAAAAGCGGAGAACACGTTTCCGTTTGTGATTTTTGAGAAGATGCAGCAAGAGATTGAGGGCAACGTGATCGTGTCGCCTTTCAGTCTGGAGCAGGCTATCGGTATGGCAGCGAACGGTGCTGGAGAAACGGCGTTGCCGGAGTTGCTAGCCTTAACAGGTGACGAGTCGCTGGCAGCGATGAATCAGCGTAATCAAGAACTCATGAATCTGCTGCGTCAGCACGAGAATGACTCGTTGAGTTATATGCGTGTAGCGAACAGTGTTTGGCATTTGCCAACGATGGTGCTGATGCAGCCATTCCGGGATAGTGTGACGCTGCGTTACGATGCGGAGATTGATACGCCATTCCGGGATAGTGTGACGCTGCGTTACGATGCGGAGATTGATACTGCCAACTTCGCAATGCAGTACGGCATTGACTCTGTAAACCAATGGGTTAATAACAATACAGACGGACTGATTGAGAAGATACTGGAGCAGCCGAATCCTGAACTTCAGGTGGCGCTTATCAACGCCACGTTGTTCCATGGCGCATGGGCTGTACATGCCAGTGAAGGAGGCAAAATGCCATTCCTGAATGCAGACGGCTCGGGAACGAATGTAGATAAGGTTGTTATGGGGCCTTCGTCACACAAGGATTTGTATTTGGACGACGACTTCGTGGGCGTGGGTGTTCGCTTCGCAGCGGATGACTACATTCCGCATTATCGCGTGATGTTTATCCTGCCTCGCGACTACCAATATACAGGTACGTTGACGGCTGAGAAATGGCAGAGTTTGCTGCAACACCACAGTTACAGTGAGGTGAATCTTGAGGTGCCTAAGTTTGATGTGTCTTGCAGCAAAGATTTGTTGTCGTGGCTGAGGGATCTCGGTGCGTTTGTTCACAATGATTTCGGAGGCATTGCGTCGGGAGCGTATGTTGGCTGTGTGAAGCACTCCACTCGCATGACACTGGATGAAAAGGGGATGAGTGCGGCTGCCGTGACGATGATTGGAGTCGAAACCGGTATGCCCGACCATATTGAGTATGTAACCATCAACCGTCCGTTCTACGTGGCGATTATGGCAGACGGAGCGAATGAGCCAATCTTTCTGGCGAGCATCAAGAAATTGGAAGGCGACGCCTGCCAGGCTCCGACAGCACAGTATCTTACTTTAGGCGTAGAAAACGTACGTGCCGGAGAGACGTTTGTGAAGTTCATCCGTGACGGCAAGCTGTTGATTGAGACCGAAAACGGAACATTCGACGCAACCGGAAGGATGGTAGAATAGCCTATTGAATCCTATTGATTTAGAACCGCGGGACGTGTAGCGTTTCACGGTTCTTTTTTTTGTATCCAACTCCATATTTTATGTAAATAAACCGAAAGTATATTTTTTTCTTTGAAAAAATTTGCATAATTCGAAAAAAAGTTGTAACTTTGCAGTCCGATATAAAATAGAATAGATATATCAACAAAAAACACTATATGAAGAAAGAAGTAAAGTTCAGTCTCGTGTATCGAGACATGTGGCAAAGTTCGGGCAAATATGTGCCGCGCAAAGATCAGTTGGCCAAGATTGCCCCGGTGATTATTGACATGGGTTGCTTTGACCGCGTGGAGACTAACGGTGGCGCGTCGGAGCAGGTGAATCTGTTGTATGGTGAGAACCCTAATCTGGCGGTTCGCACGTTCACCAAACCTCTTCGTGAGGCGGGAATCCAGACGCACATGCTGGACCGCGGATTGAACGCGCTGCGCATGAACCCCGTACCCGCGGACGTACGCGAACTGATGTATAAGGTCAAACATGCGCAAGGCACGGATATCACCCGTATCTTCTGCGGCCTGAATGACCCGCGCAACATCATCCCGTCCATCAAATGGGCCAAAGCTGCAGGCATGATTGCCCAGGCCACAATGTGCATCACGTACAGCAAGGTACACACGGCTGAATATTACATCAATCTGGCAGAGGAACTGATTGCCGGCGGTGCGCAGGAAATCTGCTTGAAAGACATGGCCGGCATCGGTCGTCCCGCTATGCTCGGAACAATTGTTGCTGCCATCAAGGAGAAGCACCCCGACATCATCGTCCAATACCACGGCCACACGGGACCGGGATTCTCGGTCGCATCCATGCTGGAGGTAGCCAAAGCCGGCGGCGATGTGCTGGACGTAGCTATGGAACCCCTAAGCTGGGGCAAAGTGCATCCCGACGTAATCACCATTCAGGCTATGCTGAAAGACGCCGGATTCCTGGTGAAGGACATCAACATGAAAGCATACATGGAGGCGCGCAGTCTGACACAATCGTTCATCGACGAGTTCCTGGGGTACTGGATTGACCCGAAGAACGCGCTGATGTCGTCTCTGCTGGTAGGTTGCGGTCTGCCCGGCGGCATGATGGGTTCACTCATGGCCGACCTGAAGGGCATGCACGCTGCTATCAACGCCAACCTGGCCAAACGTGGCGAGCACCAATATAGCGAGGACGAACTGCTCGTCGAGTTGTTCCAGGAGGTACAGCGTATCTGGCCGATGCTGGGCACACCGTGTCTTGTAACGCCTTTCTCACAGTACGTGAAGAACGCTGCGCTGATGAATATCTACTCCCGCTCGATGGGCGAGGCTCCGTTCACCAGAATGGACCCGGCCATGTGGGGTATGATCCTCGGCAAGTCCGGCAAACTGCCCGGCACACTGGCTCCGGAAATCATCAAGTTGGCCGAGGAGAAGGGATTCGAATTCTACACCGACGACCCGCAGAAACTCTACCCCAACGAGTTGCCGCGCTTCATCAAAGAAATGGAGGAGAACGGCTGGGACCGCGGTCAGGACGACGAAGAGTTGTTCGAGTTTGCTATGCACGAGAAACAGTATCGCGAGTTCAAGTCCGGTCAGGCCAAAGAACAGTTCAACAAAGACCTGCTGGAACGCATGGACAAAGCAGCCAAGGGCGGGCAGCAGATTGTGTTCCTCAGCGCTGCGGACAAACGCGCCATTCTGCATCCGAACAGCGAACCGCTGCAGGCTCCTCAGGCAGGCAAACTGCTTTGGGAACTGGATTTCAACGCAGAAAGTCAGGCTCCTGTCTTCGGCAAGGCGTTCCGTCAGGGCGAGACAATGGCCTATGTAGAAACGCAGCATGGCGTGGAAGCGCTGGAGGCTCCGTACGACTGCATGATTGTCAGCGTTGTGAAAGACCACGGTGCCAAAGTGGCCAAGGGAGACGATATCGCCTGGTTCGAGAAAGTGGAAATACCTATTGAGAAAAAGGTGGTAGAGAAAGTGACCAAAGTGGTGGAGAACATCGCCAAAAAAGCCGCAGAACTGATTCAAGAGCCCGTGGCTGCTCCCGAACCGAAAAGCAAATGGAACCGTCCCGGAGCAAAACGTTAATGTTTTACTGAATTGATAATTGAGAATTGAAAATTACTAATTACTATGGTTAAGCAATATAATTTCAATGCAGGACCGAGCATCCTGCCGCAGGAAGTAATCAAACAAACGGCTGAAGCCGTACTCAATTTTGAAGGCCACGGCCTGAGTATTCTGGAAATCTCGCACCGAGCCAAGTATTTCCAACCCGTAGTGGACGAAGCCGAAGCACTGATGAAAGAGTTGTTGGGCGTTCCGGAGGGCTACCGCGTCATTTTCCTTGGCGGCGGCGCCAGCCTGCAATTCTGCATGTTGCCCTATAATCTGCTGGAGAAGAAGGCTGCATACCTGAACACAGGTGTTTGGGCCAAGAAAGCGCTCAAAGAGGCCAAGGGCTTCGGCGAAGCAGTGGAAGTGGCCAGCAGCGCAGATAAGAACTACACGTTCATCCCCACGGACTACGAGATTCCGCAAGACGCTGATTACATGCACATTACCACCAACAACACCATCTACGGAACGGAGCTGAGCGACAAGAAACTCCAGCAGATCTACAGCAAGTTGGGCAAAGTGCAGTTGGTAGCAGATATGTCTTCCGACATCCTCTCCCGCCCCATCGACGTGAGCAAATACAGCATCATCTACGGTGGCGCCCAGAAAAACCTGGCTCCTGCCGGCGTAACTTTCGTCATCGTGAAAGAGGACTGTCTGGGACACGTAAGTCGTCAGATTCCAACCATGCTGAACTACCAGACGCACATCGATGGCGGCAGCATGTTCAACACGCCTCCCGTATTGCCGTTGTACAGCGCTATGCTCACGCTCCGCTGGCTGAAAGCCTTTGGCGGCGTGGAAGCTATCGAGAAACGCAACATCAAGAAGGCTGAACTGCTGTACGATGCTATCGACAGCTCGAAGATTTTCGTGGGCACAGCCGAGAAAGAAGACCGCTCGCGCATGAACGTATGCTTCGTATTGAAGCCTGAGTATCAGGACCTCCAGGACGATTTCTTCAAGTTTGCCAGCGAGAAAGGCATGGTTGGCATCAAGGGCCACCGTTCCGTAGGCGGCTTCCGTGCAAGTCTGTACAACGCCATGGACGTTGAGGGCGTTGAAGCATTGATTGCATGCATGAAAGAATACGAGAACAGAATCTAAATGGGCTATTCGTATTTACTGCCCCTCAAAAAAGAATCAAAGGGCAAAACAATAGAACTTACAACATTGATAGATAGTATGAAGATACTTGTTGCAACAGAGAAACCGTTCGCCAAAGTTGCAGTGGACGGTATTCGTACAGAAATAGAAAAAGCCGGTTACGAACTGGCTCTGCTGGAGAAATACACGACTAAAGAGCAGTTGCTGGAGGCCGTAGCAGATGCAGACGCACTCATTATCCGCTCGGACAAAGTGGACGCAGAGGTGCTGGATGCAGCCCAAAAGTTGAAGATCGTCGTTCGCGCCGGAGCAGGCTACGACAACGTGGATTTGGACGCAGCCACCGCGCACAACGTGGTAGTGATGAACACGCCGGGCCAAAATAGCAATGCTGTGGCCGAGTTGGCACTGGGACTGATGGTTTATGCCGTGAGGAACTTCTACAACGGTGCTTCGGGCTCGGAGTTGAAAGGCAAGACGCTGGGCATCCACGCCTACGGAAACGTAGGTCGCAACGTGGCTCGCATTGCCAAGGGTTTTGGCATGAACGTGATTGCGTTCGATGCCTACTGCCCCGACGAAGCCATGATTGCCGACAACGTTAAACCGGTTCATTCGACGGAAGAATTGTATAGCCAGGCTAACATCGTCTCGCTGCATATTCCTGCCACTCCTGAGACCGTGCAGTCCATCAACTACACCTTGTTGAGCAAGATGCCCAAAGGCACATTGCTGGTGAACACTGCCCGCAAAGAAGTGATCAAAGAAGACGACCTGATTCGCTTTATGGTAGAACGTCCGGATTTCAAATACGTAACGGATATTATGCCTGCAGCGGATGCGAAACTGCGCGAACAGTGCGCAGAGCGTTATTTCGCAACGCCCAAGAAGATGGGAGCGCAAACTGCAGAGGCTAACATCAACGCAGGTATTGCCGCCGCCAAGCAAATCGTGGACTTCTTCCAGACGGGCAACAAACGCTTCCAGGTAAACAAGTGAGACGCCTTGCATTCATAACTTTGCTTCTGCTTCCGCTGGCCGCGGTAGCTCAGGTACGTATTTCAGGTACGCATTACGATTTGCCTCAACCGGTGAACATCGACCATGTGGTACTGTTTGCGGACTTGAGCCAGAGCGACGCTTACCTGGAATACACCGGTTCGTCCACTTTCGAGTGGCGCGACCTGAGCGGCAACGTGGTGCAATCGGGAGCCGGAGCGGAGACACTCTACCCTGTTTCGGACCAGGGATATATACTCGCCACTCCGGACACGACTATCTCGTTCTATGTGATTGATTACAAGCTGTACCGCATCACA
>ONXE01000026.1 GCA_900321775.1 uncultured Bacteroidales bacterium | reverse complement strand
CCCACCTCGATGTAGGTCGAGAAATAACGCTTGTACTTCGCCGGCTCAAACAGACCTGTTGGCAAGTACTCGCCGTCATCGCCCAGGATATAGGTGTTGGCATCTACGTACAAACCGAAGTCGAACTCATCTGCGAAATGATAGCCAAGCTGCAATTCCGTTTGGCTGGTACCATCCGAAGCCTTAAAGCCGTTGAAGAACTTGCTTCCGTCAAAATAATAATAATGTGTAGCACCTACGTGGAAACCATAGAAGCCGAAGTCAATGAACAAATCCAGCTCCGGAACAAAATAGCTGTTCTCGGCAGGATTAGCGCTGTTCTTCTTGAACTTCCAGTCACTCATACCAACATTGCCCCAAGCACCTACACTCAAAGAGGTGTGCTCACCCTCAAAGCCAATGCTGACCTCGGGTTGGAAGGACAATCCTCCTAAATACTGACCACGCCACAGATAGGACGAGGCCAAATCGGCACTAACGTTCCATGCGAACTCTACTTGTGCCAAAGCAGCGGTGACGGATAATAACCCCGCCACCATCAAACTAAATACCTTTTTCACTTACAATTTGTTTTTAACCTTTTAATACTTATCGTTACTCATTCTCCCATGCCATACGGAGTGCAACCTCCAGGATACGAGAGTCATCCAAAGTAACGACACCACCATCCGGACCCGGCTCGAAATGGTTGCCTCCGCGGAAATAAGCGCGTACTTCATCAGCTGTAATACCAAGTTCCTCTGCAATCTTTGCTGAACTTCCACTGGGCAGGCTGTCCTTTACGTGACGTAGTCTGTTAAATGTTGTCGTAATAACCATGGTTGATTTGTTTTTAATTATTTGTAAATTATGTTTATTTAATTGATTTCTAACTAACTATTCAGTTTTCGAAAGAGGATTCTCCCACTTTCGGGTGCAAAGGTACTACTTTTTTTTGACATTTCCAAATAAAAAACGAGAAAAATGAAAAAAAAGTACAAAAAGCGCCTATTTTAGCATTTCTGCCACTTTCGGGTCGAGCCAGGGGGAGGTTTCCCCTTGTCTGAGTTGCTCGCGAATCTCCGTTGCCGAAATCCTGAAAAGCGGGGCTTCTATTACCTTCATTTCGGGAAATCGCTTTTTCAGCATCTCCAAATCATCGCCTTCGCGGGGGTAAACCAGAATGGGATAATGCTCGAGAATAAACTCGTACTCACGCCAGCGGTCAAACAAGGCCATATTGTCCGACCCCATAATCAGCGTAAAGTCGTCCAAGGGATGTTCTGCAGATAGTGCACGAAGAGTGTTGACTGTATAGTTGGGTTTGGGGAGCGTGAACTCACGGTCACAAGGCAGAATGTTCTTCTCGTTTCGCAAGGCCGTTTGCGCCAGCTTGTAGCGCAACTCCTCCGGCAATAACGATTGCGGATCTTTCAGAGGGTTGTTAGGAGAAAGGACAAGCCAAATCTGCTCCAGATCCGTGTGCTCAAGGATATAACGCGCCAACCTCGTATGGCCGAGGTGGATAGGATTGAAACTGCCGAAGAAAAGCCCTATTTTCATGCGTTCATGTGTGCTTCTACAATCTTGTCCAAATTGGCAAAAGCCGACTCCAGGTCATTGTTAACCAATTGAATGTCAAAATGCTTTGCATCTTCCATCTCGATAGTAGCCTTGGCCAGTCGCTTCTCGATCATCTCTTCCGAAGTATCGCCACGAGCATGCAGACGACGACTCAGTTCCTCTATGCTCGGCGGGCAAACAAAGATAGACGTGGCGCGCTCGCCGAGAATACGTTTCAGGTTGATTCCGCCTTTCACGTCCACGTCAAAGATCACGGCGCGCCCCTCGTGTTCAATGCGGTCTATTTCAGAACGCAATGTGCCGTAATACAAGCCCTCATAGACTTGCTCATATTCAATGAAATCTCCTTTCCGGATGCGTTGCTCGAAGTCCGCAGGCGAGATGAAATAGTACTCGCGGCCATCCACTTCCTGTCCGCGCGGAGCACGTGTAGTGCAAGAGATGGAGAGTTCAAACTTGTTCGGATAACGGGTCAGCAAATGCTTTACCATTGTTGATTTGCCCGAACCGCTGGGCGCACAGAAAATATAAATCATACGAACTGAATATTAGAGGACATTGAGAACTTGTTCTTTGATTTGCTCAAGAATATCTTTCATCTTTACGACGATGATTTGCATCTCGGACTGATTGCTTTTGCTGCCGAGAGTATTGATTTCGCGGCCCATTTCCTGTGCCACAAAACCGAGTTTCTTTCCTACGCTTCGCTCCGGACGATCTGCTTCGCCGTGTTTACCCACTCCGCTTTCTGTGTTCAGCATGCACTCGCGGAAATAGCGGATATGGTTGGTGAGACGAACTTTTTCCTCGGTGATATCCAGTTTCTCCAGGTAATAAATCATCTCCTGTTCCAGGCGGTTCTTGTCGATAGTCTGTTTGGTTTTGTCTGCCAGTTTGTCCAAGTTGTCCAGCAAATGCTGGCGGATATGCTCCACGCGCCCTTTTTCATAGGGTTCCACTTCTTTGAGCAACGTTTCGATGGCGCTCAGTTTTTCTTCAAACATAGCCTGAAGGGCCTTGCCTTCCTGCTCACGGAAAGTGTGCACTCCCGTCAGAGCACTCGAGACAGCGTTTTTCAGGAGATTCCATTCTTCGTCGGGAAGCTCTTCATCTGTAGTGGAGACACGCATTACATCCGGAAGGCGCAAGAAGCCGGAAAGCACTTCTGCCGGGACGATAGTTCATCGCTTGCCAGTTGATAGGCGTAAACTGTTCTGATTCAGTAGTCTCCAGCGGATGAACAGCTATCAGCACATCCACTTTTCCGCGCTCCAGCTGCTCGCGAAGCATTCCGCGGATTTCCAGTTCTTTGTCGTGATAAGCAGAAGCCGACTTCAGGCTCAAATCGAGTTGCTTGGAGTTGAGTGTACGAATCTCAACTGTGGTCTTGTGTTCGGCAAAAATGTATTCGGCCTTGCCGTAGCCTGTCATAGATAAAAGCATCTTATTATTGACGATTTAACGATTGACGATTAGACAATTTACTAATTACTATTTTTCTTATTATTTTCCTATACAAAACTTGGAGAAGATGTTCCCCAGCACCTCGTCGTTGGTAATCTCTCCGGTAATCTCTCCAATAGCATCCAGACAATCGTGCAGGTCCATAGAAAGAAACTCGCCCGACAGTCCGTCGTTCATGCCTTGCCGGACTCGCAAGATAGCTTCGCGGGCACGAACAAGCGCTTCATAATGCCTTGCCGACGAAATGGTGGCAGACAACTCAAACTGAGATGCTTTCAGGCCTGCGGACTCGTAGATGGCTTGTTTGAGCGACTCCAACGAATCGTACTTGGCAGACAACACCAACGTATCATGCCCATTTTCTGCGATTTGTGCTCCGGGAACCAGATCCGCTTTGTTCTGAATCTTCAGCACCGTTTTCCCGCTGCTCCGCCAGGCTTGAATAGCCTCTTCGTCCACTTGGGAAGGATCGGTAAGCGAGCAAACGTACAGGATTATCTGTGCTTTCTCCGCAGCCGCTTTGGAGCGACTTATGCCGATATTCTCAATCGTATCCGAAGTCTCGCGCAGGCCGGCCGTGTCGATGAAGCGAAACTGCAAACCGTTGATATACAAGCAATCTTCAATAGCATCTCTGGTTGTGCCGGGGATATCACTGACGATAGCTTTTTCTTCGCCAAGCAGCGCGTTCAGCAACGTGGACTTGCCTGCATTGACGGGACCGACAATGGCAACAGGAACGCCGTTTTTGACAGCATTGCCCAGTTGGAAAGAGTCAATGAGCGTAGTCAGTTTCAGCCGGATACGCTCTGCCAGTTCGGCTAATTCGGTTCGGTCTGCAAATTCCAGTTCCTCGTGGTCTGCAAAATCAAGTTCCAGTTCCAGCAGCGAAGTAAGGGTGAGTAACTGGTCTCGCAAAGACTTTATCTCTGCCGAAACACCTCCTTTCAGGTGTGCAAGCGCCAAGTCCTTCTCGGCCTTCGACTGCGCGGAAATCAAGTCAGCCACTGCTTCGGCTTCTGTCAGGTCCAATTTGCCATTCAGGAAGGCACGTTTGGTAAACTCTCCCGGCTCGGCCAAAGCGCAACCAGCATCGATGAGAGCACGCACAATGGCTTGCTGAACATACTGACTACCGTGACATGCTATCTCCACTGTATCCTCTCCTGTGAAGGAGTGTGGGGCGCGAAAGACGCTGCACAATACATTATCCAGCACTTCGCTGCCGTTAACCGCCTCGCCATAACGTATTGTGTTAGCAGGAGTGTCGGCAAGTAAGTGACGTCCACGGAACACCTTGTCTGCCAACGGGATTGCATTTTGTCCGCTGATGCGGATAACAGCAATACCGCCGACTCCGGGAGCTGTAGATATGGCGCAAATCGTCTTCATCTGATCAACAGTTTTTTCATTGCCAGCCAACGCCATTCACCCCGTTCTTGTTTGTCAATGGTCTCAAGGCCGTAGCGAGAAGCTTCGGAGATGATGGCAGCGCAGTCGGTCTCGTAGAAACCACTTAGCCACAATTCCCCACCCTCTTTGAGGAAGCGGGAGTAGTCAGGCATTTGGGCAATGAGGATGTTGCGGTGAATATTGGCAAGAATCAGGTCATAGTTGCCTTCGGGCGGTGTGTCGCCAAGTCTGACATCCAGCAAGACATGATTGGCTTGCGCATTCTCAAGGGTATTGGCAACGGATTTGTCGTCGATATCCACTGCCACTACCTGTTCCGCTCCGCTTTTCTTTGCAAAAATGCCGAGCACACCTGTCCCGCAGCCCATATCAAGGACTGTTTGCCCACTCAAGTCGCGAGTCAACAGTGCATCAATCATCATCGAGGTCGTCTCGTGGTATCCTGCTCCAAAAGCACAATGCGGGGTAATACGAACACCCAGGGGTAATTCCTGTACAGGATGCTCCGCCTCCCAAGCAGCGTTCCAGTTTTGGTCCGGGACCTTGGAAATCGAACGGATTGTCTGGCAGTTTTCGGAGGCATATGCACGCAGAGCCTGTTCGTCAAAGAGGTTCGCAGGAATGTATGCAGCATCGTCCGTAAAAGACTCAAAGCCCAAATCGGCCAGTCCCTGCACAAACAAGTCGCGCTGGTATTCCTCCTGAAAATCAAAGCCAAATAGCACTTCTATGTACTGCATACTACTCCATATTAAATAATTTCGCTGCAAAATTACTATTTTTTTTTGAATTGTGCAAGAAAAAAGCGAAAAATATACGTTTTTGTTTGCATATGTCGCAAAAAAGCAGTACCTTTGCACTCGCAAACCATTCAGCAAAAGACGATGAAATACGAAGAAGCGTTAGAGTATCTGTTGAACTCCAGGCCACCGTTTCATGTGGTTGGGGCAGCGGCGTATAAACCCGGGTTGGAGAATGTGATTCAGTTAATGGAACATGTGGGTGACCCGCAGAAACGGTTTAAGTGCGTGCATATTGCCGGCACTAACGGCAAGGGATCGACTGCTCACCTGATAGCAGCTGCACTGCAGAGCGCAGGGCTGAAGGTAGGATTATATACCAGCCCGCACCTGGTGGATTTTCGTGAACGCATCCGTATCAACGGAGAAATGGTGAACAAGGATTACGTGGCTGACTTTGTAGAAAAAAACCGTGAATTTCTGGACAAAGTACAACCATCGTTTTTTGAAACAGTAACCGCTCTCGCATTCTCTTACTTTGCAAAAGAAAAAGTGGATGTAGCTGTAATAGAAGTAGGATTGGGCGGACGATTGGATGCGACAAACATCGTCACACCGCTTCTGAGTGTTATCACCAATATTGGTTTGGACCACACGGAGTTTCTGGGAAATTCGTTGCAGAAAATTGCCGGGGAAAAAGCAGGAATCATCAAGCCATGCGTACCCTGCGTAATTGGTGAGACGCAACCCGAAACAGAAGGCGTATTCTTGGGGAAGGCTGCGGAGTGTGGAATCTTAGGTGACGGACTTGAAACTACGAACTGCAAGATTTGGTTTGCCGACCAATGCGGTTATCTAAGCAAGATGCGGAAGCAAGAAGCTCCTGAATCTGAGCTGAAAGGTGCGTATCAAGAGAAGAACCTGCAAACAGCCTATGTGGCGTTGCGCGTACTGCGTGACACCTTCTCCACTCTAACGAAAGAAGCCATAGCAGAAGGGTTTAAGCATGTATGTACGCTAACAGGACTACGTGGGCGCTGGGAGGTGCTGTCGCAAACACCTTTGATTCTTTGCGACACAGGCCATAACGCTCACGGCATCCGAACGTACGTAGAGCAACTGAAAGAACTCTCCAAAGGCGACAGCCACTTGAGAATGGTGTTCGGTATGGTGAACGACAAAGATGTAGATACCGTGATGACTTTGCTCCCGAAAGAAGCATACTACTACTGGACGGAAGCCCAGACAAAACGGGCAATCGACTCTGACGAAATGTGTCGCAAAGGGTTGTTGCACGGCCTGATAGGTCAAGCCTACGGGCCGGTGAACGTAGCGCTGAAATCAGCTATAGAAGATGCCAAAGCCGATGATGTAATCTTCGTTGGCGGAAGCAACTACGTTGTCGGAGAGGCGATGAAAAAAATTGAAAATTGAAAATGGAAAATTGAAAATTCTTTCCTGAGGATGATTGTTTCGCGTGGATAATCAGTCAAACACTATACGGTAGTCACACGTGCCGTTCTTGCGGAGGTCCTGCAGAAAAGCATAGAACGGACGGTCAACAAACAGTTGGTATTTACTGCTGCTCAACTGGATATGAGTCTGGTTGGTCTCGTCGTGCAGAATCACCTTGAGTGCCGCAGCAGCAAACTGCTTTTGCTGGTTGGGATGCACGTTGGCTTTTTTCTCCGCTTTACGCTGATTCTCAATTTCTTCCCCCAACCTCTCGCACTCGTCACGAAGTAGTTGATTGAACTCGTCGTGGATATTCTCAATGGGCATTTCGAGCACAATCTCGCGCAGCGACTTGGCTTGTAATCCGTCCAACGATTCCACCTCTTTGATAAGGAACTCGTACTCAGCCTGGTCGAAAGGCAGCGGCTCGTAAGGCTTGCTATTACGGAACTTCGCTCTGTTCTGCCGGATACGCTCGGCACCACGTTGCTGGAAGACGCCGGTAATGAAGACGAAACTATTTGGCTGAAGGCGCGGTCCAAAGTTTACGAAATCCTGGCCAAAGAGTGTAAAGGTGTAACTGCCCAAATAGTCCTCGAGCGTATATTCGGCATAGGAGTTGCCGTTACGCGAGACGCGCGGTGTGAACGAAGTGATGATGCCGCCAATATGAGCCTGTCGGTCCTCGTGCTTCAGCAACCACTCCTGAGGGTCGGGTTCACCTTCCGCAGGCACATAGGCTCTGGGCCTGTTGCGTGACGGATCTTCCTGATTAATCAGGTTGCGGTTCCACTTGGAGAAATAGTTCATATCATCGGTATGGATATCGCACATCTCGTTGAGTTCGAACTCATATTCGTCCAAAGGGTGCGCAGAGAGGTAGATGCCGATGAGGTTCTTCTCTTTATTGAGTCGTTCGATGGTTCCCCAGCGTTCGGTCTGCGGCATCTCGGGATGCTGAATCTCTACCCCGCCCTCATCGCCGAACATGGAGAACAGCGAGTTTTGCTGTTCCTGTTTCTCAGCCTGGAAACGGTTTCCGTAACGCATGATGGTGTCCAAAACATTGTCGCCCTTGCTGTTGGTGGAAAAGAGTTGTTCGCGGTAGAAGTTCTGGAAGCAGTCAAAAGCGCCGCTGGTGGCGAGACTCTCAATCACTTTCCTGTTGCAGGCAGTGAGGCTGACGCGTTCCACGAAATCGAAGATAGAAGTGAACTTTCCTCCACTCTTGCGTTCATTCAAGATGGCGATGACAGCACCTTCGCCAACGCCCTTGATACCACCCAAACCGAAGCGGATGTTCCCCTCTTCGTTGACCATAAAATTGAGGTCCGACTCGTTGACATCAGGAGGCAAGACTTTGATTCTCAAGTATTTGCACTCCTCCATCAGTTTAGTCACTTTGGTGATATCGTCCTTGGAGACGGTCAAGTTGGCCGCCATGAATTCAGCGGGATAATGTGCTTTCAGATAACCGGTTTGGTAGGCCACCCAAGCATAGCAAGTAGCGTGCGATTTGTTGAACGCATAGGATGCAAACTTCTCCCAATCCGTCCATATCTTGTCGAGGATTTCCGAATCGTATCCGCGCTTGCGTCCACCCTCGATAAACTTGGGCTTCATGGCGTCAACAATGTCCTTTTTCTTCTTACCCATGGCCTTACGGAGGGAGTCGGACTCACCACGCGTAAAGCCTGCGAGAAGGCGACTAAGCAGCATGACCTGTTCCTGATAGACCGTGATACCGTAGGTGTCCTTGAGATACTTCTCCATGATGGGGATATCATACTCAATAGGTTCCAAACCGTTTTTGCGGCGTATGAACTGCGGAATGTAGTCCATCGGTCCGGGACGGTAGAGGGCATTCATGGCGATGAGGTCAGGCAACACGGTAGGTTTGAGTTCACGCAGGTATTTCTGCATGCCCGCCGACTCAAACTGGAACGTAGCAATGGTGCGTCCCTCCTGGAAAAGTTTGTATGTCAACTCGTCGTCCACCGGAATGTGGTCAATGTCCACTTCCAGCCCGTTGTGGGTCTTTTTGATGTTCTCAAGCGTCTCCTTGATGATAGTCAGGGTGATGAGGCCGAGGAAGTCCATCTTGATGAGTCCGACGGATTCGACCACGTGTCCGTCGTACTGGGTGACCATGATATCCTTTCCGGAAGCGCGGTCTTTGACAGTGGCGAGCGGAGCAAACTTGGTCAGGTCGTCTGCGCCGATGATGACACCACATGCGTGAATACCTACCTGACGAATGGTGTCCTCCAGTTCATCGGCGTAGTGCAACATGGCTTTCTCTTCTTCGTTATCCGAGCCGAGAATGTCACGCAGTTCCTTTACATATTTGTAGCAGTTGGTCAGGTTGACTTTGGGCGACTTGCCTTTCTCGTCTTTGATGTTGTCCGGAAAACTGCGTTCGGGCACATAGGACTTGATTTTGTTGACCTCAGGAAGCGGGATGTTCAGCACGCGCCCCACATCGGCTATGGCTGATTTGGATGCCATAGTGCCGTAGGTAATGATATGCGCCACATGCGTTTTGCCGTACTTGCCACTTACCCAATCCAACACTTTGCCTCGTCCGGCGTCTTCGAAGTCCACATCAATATCCGGCAGCGATATTCGGTCCGGATTAAGGAAACGTTCGAACAGGAGGTCGTAGGGCAACGGGTCCACGTCCGTGATGCGAAGACAATAGGCCACGACGGAGCCGGCAGCCGAACCACGGCCCGGACCGACCGACACGCCCAGTTCCTCGCGTGCAGCGCGGATGTAATCGTACACGATGAGGAAGTAACCTGGGAAACCCATTGTTTTCATCACGTGCAACTCAAAGTTGATACGCTCGCGTAGAGCCTGACCTTCAGGCGTTTCGGCGTCAACCCGCTCACCATAGCGTTTGCGTGCGCCCTCCCAGGTCAGTTTGGCCAGATAGTCGGCCTCAAACTTGATGCGGTAGAGTTTCTCATACCCGCCTAAGGCCTCGATTTTCTTCTCAGCAGCCTCCTGCGACAGCACAACCTTGCCGTTTTCATCGCGAGTGAACTCGTCGAACAGATCCTGCTCGGTATATTTGTTGCGCCATTCGGCCTCGGTGCCAAACTCCTCGGGAATGGGGAACTTAGGCATGATCGGGCCGCAGTCGATATCGTAGGTCTCAATCTTATCTACTATCTCCTGGGTGTTGGCAAGCGCCTCGGGCACGTCGCTGAAGATAGCGGCCATCTCCTCGGGCGTCTTGAGCCATTCCTGCTTGGTGTAGGCCATATTGTCATCGGTCTCATCGTCCATGCTTTTGTTGATGTCAGCCATGGTACGACCGGTATTGAGCAGCACCAGCAGTTCGTGCGCATCGGCATGTTCCTCTTCCACAAAATGCGCGTCATTGGTGCAGATGACCTTGATGCCGTTGTTTGCGGCTATTTCCATGAGTACGGGGTTGACGAGCATCTGCTGCTGGTAGGTATCCTGATTACCACGCACTTTGTCGGTCTGATGACGCTGAATCTCGATATAATAGTCTTCACCGAAGATGCTCTTGAACCACTGTGCACTCTTCTCTGCCTCGTCGCGTTTGCCTTGCATAATGAGTTGCGGCAGTTCGCCTCCGAGACATGCTGAGCAACAGATAAGTCCTTCGTGATATTCCTCAATCAGCTGCTTGTCGATACGCGGCTTACCGTAGAAACCGTCAATGAAAGAGATGCTGACCATGCGGCAGAGATTGCGGTAACCCTGAATATTCTTGGCCAGCAGAATCAGGTGCCAGCCGGACGAGTCGGTTATCTTCTCCTTACCCTTGGTATTGCGGTATTTGACGTTGCGGTCTTTGTCCAAACGGCTTCGGCGAGCGCAATAGGCCTCTACACCAACAATAGGTTTGAAGGGGATGAACTCCGCGGCTTTCTTTTCCAGCTGGGGCAACTCTTCCTCGTATTTGGGCAGCGCTTTTTCAGCCGTCTTGCTGTCCTGCAGTTTCTGCGTCACATCTTTTCGGTCGTGCTCGGTCAATTCGGCACCACCATCATCTTCAGGCCAACGCCCTTCACTCAGCACTTTTTCCCACTTGGGTTTCTCGGCAATACGCTCTTTGGCCTTTGCGATCCGCTCCTTGCAATCCTTCACCTTGCCTTTGGCAGCCCCGTTCACTTTCTTCGAATAGTCGAGAAAATCCTTCACGCCATACATATTACCGTGGTCGGTCAGGGCCATGGCATGCATGCCGGTGCGGAGGCATTTATCCACCAATTCGTTTATCTTCGACATGCCGTCGAGGAGCGAATAATGGGAGTGAACGTGCAAATGTGTGAAGGTATCCATTCTGTTATATCGTGATTGAGTTTATTGTTTGAGTCTGAGTTTCATGCCCGCGAGAATCGTCTCGGGGTTGAGGTGGAAGACGCTGTACATCTCGCCTCCCATGGAGAATCCGCAACGGTCACAAACGCCGTGGGTATATCCCATACACTTGGGTGAACGGCTGCCGTCGGAGAAAATAAAATTGGTTATCCAGCAGTACCGATCGGTGCAGACGACGCGGTTGCCGCGCACTTTCATTGCTTTGAGTCCGCTGACGGTATTCATGATGGGATAGCCTCGCCGCTTGTAGTCTATCAGCGTGTCTATCAGGCGGTTGCGTATGTCGTTGTCCAGATAGAGCGATTCCGTTTCCTTGAAGGGGGTGTGGAAATTGAGGGCTATCTGGTCGATGTCAGGGTTGTTCTTGACGTACTCAATCGTCTCCTCCACACAGGGATAGTTGCGGTTGTTGATGACCATGTTCACGCAAACGGGTTTCTCGCGGTGGAACTCGCGAATGTATTTCTCGAGTCTTGAAAAAGTTCCTTCGCCACGGATATCGTCGTGGTAATGCCCCACTCCGTCCATAGACACGAACACCTGGTCAGCATGCGAACCGTTGAAAGGAATCTGCGCGTTGGTGGTGATAGTGGCACTATAGAAGCCTATTTGATGCGCCAAGTCGATGACATCGTTGATGTCGTATTCAGCCGCAGGTTGGTTGTCGCCGGGCGCTTGCCGGTCCTTCCACAAGTACAACTCCCCACCCTCGAAATCGACAAAGCGACTGCCGGCGCGGTAGCAATCCTCAAGCTCCTCGCGGATTGTGTCGAAGGACTTGCAACGCGGATGCTCCAGTTCATAGACCGAACAATGCTTGCAACGCAGATTGCAACGGTCCAGGATGAAGATAACACTCTGCAGTGGTGCGCGACGACCCAATAGAGCACGCACGTACCACTGCCCGAGGTATGCCAACTGACCTAATTTGTTCATCCTACTATACTAATAATATATAAGGTGATTTTCACCAAAGCCATGATGAGGCAGAAGCCTGTGTTGACGTTACGCATGGTGTACCAGCGCATCAGGTAGTACCTGTTGTCCTGTTCAATTTTGTCCCAGTTGTCCATCGGGCCGAGCCAGCGCGGAGGATTGTCGGTGGGCACCTCTACCTTCTTGGCGAACATCACCATGGCCCACATCACCCAGATAGCGCGGGGCAGCATGAGCAGCACGAGGCTGTACGCCCAATGGATATATCCGGCCACTACGCAGCCGATTACCAGCATGAACGGAACGAACAGGAAGATGGCGTATGCGGTCAGTCCGGCGGCATCGGTTTTGAGCAACACTGCCAGCGTTTTCTTATGACTTACCTCGTCCACATGACGCTCCACGAAGGAGTGCGTATAGAGGATATTGGTCACGAACATACCTATGGCAAAGCCCAGCATCAGTATATGCCATGCAAAGCCGTTCTCGGTGAAGAGTCCACCGCATGCCGCCTCATAGACGCCGCAAACCAGACACGGGCCGAAACACAGACCTATCACCAACTCTCCCAGACCGTGGAACCCGAGTTTGAAGGGAGGAGCAGAGTAGAAGAAGCAGAGGAAAGCAGCAATAGCCGCAATGACGACGAGCGTCATGTCGAAGTCGCGCGCAATCCAGATAATCAGTCCGCAAAGGAAAGCCAGTCCAAAGAACACGGCAATAGCGGCACGCAACTGTCCAAGGGTGGTCGAGCCGTCGCGAAGGTACGGGTATTTGTCGGTAAAGGCCTTTTCGCCCTCTTTTCGGAGTTCCTCACGATAGTCCAGCAGTTCGTCCTGCCAGTCAAAATAGTCGTCCAACAGGTTGCCGCCAAGGTGTACCAGGCATACGCCCAGTACGGCCAGCAAGCCCAACCAGATATTGAAACCGGACACGCCCAACGCCATCACTACGGTCAGAATGCTGGGCATCAAATTCTGCGGAACAGCAAAACTCCGCGCATTATAGAGCCAACGTTTAATCATTTACGATTTGACAATTTACGAGTTACTATTGACGATTACTTGATTCCGAGTTTTTTGCGAATGTCTTTGGGAATAGCGTCTTTGTGTACGACGATGTTGTTGGTCTTATAAGCCATGAACGCGCGGCTGACGTACCAGATGCCTTTGTAGTCTGACTTGGCTGTACCCCATGAGTTCTTCACCATATAGTATTCCTTGCCGTTCTGGTCCGTGGTTTCCCAGTTGTCGTAGGCTTTCTGGCGCATCTCCTGGGTCACTTCTACTTCGGGCAAGGGTTTCTTGGTGAGTTCTTTGCGCTTGTCGTCGGCAGAGAGTCCGAGCCATTTGGCCGCGTCGGAGCCGGTGATGTCGGCACCATGGTCAGCGTCGGGCATCACGCCAATACCTTTGCGGGTGAAGCCTGTTTCGCTGACATCTGCGCCCCAAGCCATGGTGTAGCCGTGACGGATAGCATTGTCGATAATCTGCATCATCTCGTCCATCGGCACGTTGTACATCTGATCCATGCGCCAATTGTCAGGCACTTCCAGCGCAAAACGCGTATAAAAGGGGTGATGGGTGTAGGAAGTAAGCGACACATAATCCGACTCTTTCAGTCCGAGCCACTCTTTGAACTCCAGCGGCGTGTAGGTTTTGCCGTTGTAGGTAAATGTCTCCGGACATTTGCCCAAATAAGTATCCCAGATAGCCTGGAACGCCTCGCGCCAAACGGGGCTGAGTTTCTTCACCTTGCCGCCGGTGATGCCATTCAAGAAGCCCTTGCAGATAGCATCCACTTCGGTGTGGTTGGGCAGCGTGTCGCCATAGCGAATGCCGGGCATAGCGTCTTGCGTGACCAGTCCGTAGTGCTCCATGCAATACAGCACGTCGTAAGCCGAGCCGCCGGGGGCGTACTGGCTACCCTCGCCGTACTGACGAACGAAATACGTGGCGCGGTCCAGCATGTTGTGGTTGACGATGAACATCTCGCTCAGATCCAGTTCGATGCCTTTGGTACGGAGAATCTCGCTCTCCAGGAAGCCGATGGTCGAGAAGCACCAGCACGTGCCCGACCTGTTCTGGTCCTTGACAGGCGTGATGCCGACAGAGTCGATTGTGGTAAACTGCCAACCCTCTATCGAGTCGGCTTGCTCTTCAGCGCAAACGGGGCTTATTAGTCCTATCAGTCCTATAAGTCCTATAAGAAATCTTTTCATATCAGTTCATCATTAAATAGGCTTTGATAAATTCATCCAAGTCGCCATCCATCACAGCGCCCACGTTGCTGGTCTGGTAGTTGGTGCGGTGGTCCTTGACGCGGCGGTCGTCGAATACGTAGGAACGAATCTGGCTACCCCACTCGATTTTCTTCTTACCGGCCTCTACTTTGGCTTGTGCTTGACGCCGTTTTTCCAATTCCAGTTCATACAACTGCGAACGCAAGTGGCGCAAGGCGTTCTCGCGGTTCTTAGGCTGGTCTCGCGTCTCGGTGTTTTCTATCACTATCTCGTCGTCCTGCCCGGTCAGCGGGTTCACGAACTTGTAATGCAGACGAACGCCGGACTCCACCTTGTTGACGTTCTGTCCACCGGCTCCGGAGCTGCGGAAAGTGTCCCAACTGAGTCCTGCGGGATTGATTTCCACCTCGATAGAGTCGTCGATGAGTGGCACTACGAAGACGGAAGCGAAGGATGTCATGCGCTTGCCTTGGGCGTTATAGGGCGAGACGCGCACCAGACGGTGTACGCCGTTCTCGCTTTTGAGGTAACCGTAGGCCATATCGCCTTCCACGTTGAACGTGACAGTCTTGATACCGGCCTCGTCGCCCTCCTGGAGATTGGTGATGGTGACCTTGTATCCGTGACGCTCGCAGTAGCGCTGGTACATGCGCATAAGCTGTTCTGCCCAGTCCTGCGCCTCAGTACCGCCAGCTCCGGCGACAATCTTCAGCACTGCGGGCATCTGGTCCTCTTCTTCGGACAGCATGTTCTTCATCTCGAGGGCTTCCACCTCGGCGAGTGCATGAGCGTAGGCGTCGTCCACATCCTGCTCGGACACAATCTCTTCGCGGTAGTATTCCACGGCCAGTTCCAGTTCCTCCACGGCCTTGCGCACCGACTCGTAGCCCTCTATCCAGGCCTTGATGCTTTTCACCTTACGCATCTGAGCTTCAGCGGCTTTGGCGTCGTCCCAAAAACCCGGAGCCTGCGTGTGCAGCTCCTCTTCCTCCAGCTGGATGCGCTTCTCGTCGATGGCCAGGTAGGCCTTCAGTTTCTCCGCACGATCCTGCACGTCTTTCAGTTGTTCTATCGTTATCATTTTAGCACTTTTATCAATTTGGCTGCAAAGGTACAAATAAAATTTGACATACGCAAATCTTTTGCAAGAAAAGTGAAAATTTTTTATAAGTTTCGTCTTTGCCAGCCCGAATGATTTGACTTATTCCAGTTCCATGGTGTTGTCGTCATTGATTTGTTTGATGACAGCCAGAGAGTGGAATGTGATGCCATGGGACTGCAGAAATTTGTGCCCCTTGCACCAACCCTTCTCCACCAGAAAGCCCATGCCGGCGATTTGTGCTCCGGCCTGGTTGCATAGGTCGATAGCGCAGCCCGCAGCATGGCCGTCTGCCAGGAAATCATCGATAAAGACGATGCAATCTTTGTCGGTAAGGAACTTCTTGGCGATACAGACCGTAGTGTTGTCGGCTTTGGTGAACGAATAGACCCACAATCTGAACGTATCTTCTACATTCTTGGGGTCGTTTTTCTTGATAAAAACCACCGGCAGGTTCATCAGATAGCCCATCATGATTGCCGGCGCAATACCCGAAGCCTCGATAGTAACAATCTTCGTAATGCCCTGGCCTTCAAACATTCGCGCAAACTCCTGCGCACAATGCATCATCAACTGCGGATCCAACTGATGGTTTAGAAAGTTGTTCACCAACACCAGATTCCCCTCTTTTTTTGCTCTGCCTTCCCGCAGAATACGTTGTTTGAGTTCCTCCATAAAAAATCACCTATTTGGGTTTGTTGTTCCGCGCAAACTCAAACAAAGCCAGAGGCAAGTGGCAGTAGCCGTCCGGATGCTTATCAAGATAGTCCTGATGGTATTCGTCAGCGGGATAGAAATTCTGCAGCGGCAACTTCTCCACTACCAAAGGCTGAGCGTATTTGCTCTGCTGTTCGGTGTAGATACGCTCGATGACGGGCAAGTCTGCCGGGTCGGCAAAATAGATGCCGGTGCGGTAACGTGTACCCTCGTCGTGGCCCTGTTTGTTGAGGCTGGTAGGGTCAATCGCCACAAAGAACATTCTCAGCAGAAACTCCAAACTCACCACTTTGGCATCATACACCACGTGTACCGTTTCCGCATAGCCGGTTTGATCGGTATAGACCTGTTCATAGGTCGGGTTTTCCGTCTGCCCGTTGGCAAAGCCCACTTCGGTCTCCACCACTCCGCTTATCTGCTTGAAGAAATGCTCCGTTCCCCAGAAACATCCTCCGGCCAAATATATGTGTTTACGCGTCATATGTTGTTTTTGAAATGCTTGTTATTATCGCAGTATTCTGCCGGTTGTATCGTAGGTGCGACCGTGGCGCAAGATGAGAAGATGACCGTTGTGCAACAGCTTGCGCAGCGCTGTCGAGTCTTCTGGCAGGCTCTCCAAAGCATCTTCTGCGTTGAGGGCTATCGGTCCGTCATAGACAAACGCGTACTGCACTTCGTTCTCGCAAACAATCCAACCCTCGACATGGTAGCCGGCATCGGTTTTGCGAATGGTAAACTCCTGGTCGTAGGCATACTCGTAATCCATTTCGTCAGAACTGAGTTGCACGTAGGTGTAGTCGCCCACGTTGAAATTGTAGAGCGAGTACTCGCCACTGAGGTCGCCCTGCACTGCCGAATACATGTCGAGCCAAACGACAGGATAGCCCTCCGCCGGAGCCAACGAAAGCCAATAACTATAGTGCCCGGGAGTGGAAAACGTGGTGTCTTCCGAGTAGTCTGCAGCCTGTACCGTTACGGCAGTAAAGCGAACGGTGTCGGTCACTTCGCCGGAGATTTCGCCGGGGTTTTCCGTGAAATACACCTCGACGCTGAAGCATCGGAGTTGGTTGACGCAACTGATGGTCACCGAGTCGTTGTTGATGTCCGAGATGGTCAAGACGGGCTCACCGGTAGTGTCATCGTATTCATCTGACATATAGTCGATTGTACCATAGTCGGAGTCGGCGGAAAAATTCTTTTTTACCCACCCGTTGATGGCGATGCCTTTGATTGAGTCAGCCGAGCTGATGGTCATGCTTCCGCCGGCCAGACAGGCAAAATAGGTTTGTCCCAGGTTGTTCCACTCGTGCGTTGCAGGATAGGCCGATCCGTACGAGACGGAGATGGTCACGCCCTGCGATTGAATTGTGTAAGCCGTTTTGTTGATGACGGTGTCGACTGCAGGGATGACAATTGGTGCCTCTTTGGCTTGCAGCCCTTGTGCGGCCATGCATAGTACCACGGCCAAAAATGTAAGTATTCTGTTCATGATAAAATAACTATTGTATCTCTTTTCGCGAATTGAGCTGCAAAGGTACTGCTTTTTTTTGAATTGTGCAAGAGAAAACGAAAAAAAATTCCATCATCCCACATTTTTGTGTGAGTCGGCCAAAGGGCACACGTGTATTTCGGCGACGGGGCTAATCCATTTAACGTTGCTCATCGTTTTATAAAATTTACAGTTATTTTATTGTAATTTTACAAATGATTCCGTTATGGGTGTGTATTGAGGGAGTTCGCAAATCATATACTAATCATATACTAATCGCATACTAATCACATACTTCTTACTTCATCCAAAATTAGACTGTAGCGATACAACAAAAAAAGAAAGAGTCCCAAAGCAAAAATGGGGCTCATTTGATTTTTTTTCAAAAAATTTGCACATGTCAAAAAAAAGCAGTACCTTTGCACCACAAAACAAAAACAGACACAATGAAAAAAAGATTATTCGTATTAACGATGCCCTGCATCCTGGCGCTATGTTTGCATGCAGCGGGTGTGCCGGTGCTTAGATATGTCAGGGTGGTAGCCCCTCTAAATCTCCCTTGCGGAGAGACTCGTTAATGCCAAAGGAATGAATAAAGAAGTGGCGTATATCATCTTGGGCTATCTCGCGGCAATCAACGTGATTACGTTCTTTTTGTACGGAATAGACAAATGGAAGGCCAAGCGGAACAAATGGCGGGTTTCGGAAGCCCGTTTGATGTGGTTCTCCGTAGTCGGCGGAAGCGTGGGAGCCTTATTGGGCATGAAGGTATGGCACCACAAGACGATGCACAAAAAGTTCAAGTACGGCGTGCCCCTGATTCTGGTGGCGCAAGTGACGCTGGTGGCGTTAGCCTGGTATTATCGGAGTACCTGACCCGCGAAGAAGCACTGTAACTTTTATGCTCGGACTGCCATAAAATGGGGTCCGTGCATTTTTTTTGCATTTTTCTTACATTTTATTTGCATAATTAAAAAAAATGTATTATCTTTGCAGCGCGAATGGAAAAATAGGGCATGTAGAACCTACGTTCCGGCCTGCATAAAAGCCATTCGTACAGATGATTTTGACACGACACGAAACAGATAAAATGACACGACACGAAGAACTGATCGAGGCGTTAAGGCACTATTTCGGCTTTGACAGCTTCAAGGGAAACCAGGAAGCCATCATCAACAACCTGATGGACGGGAACGACACATTTGTACTGATGCCTACAGGCGGCGGCAAGAGTCTTTGTTACCAATTGCCGAGTCTGCTGATGGAAGGTACGGCGATAGTGATTTCGCCGCTGATAGCGTTGATGAAGAATCAGGTGGACGCGATGCGCAACTACTCCGATGAGGACGGCATCGCCCATTTCATCAACTCATCGCTGTCGCGCCCTGAGATTCAGGCAGTGAAGGACGATATCCTGGCAGGGAAGACCAAATTGCTCTACGTAGCTCCGGAGAGTTTGCAGAAATTGGAGAATGTGGAGTTTCTTCAGCAGGTGAAGATCAGTTTCTACGCAGTGGACGAGGCGCACTGTATCTCGGAATGGGGTCACGACTTCCGTCCGGAGTACCGCAATATCCTGCCTACAGCCGAGAAAATCGGCCGCGCACCTATTATCACCCTCACAGCCACCGCTACGCCCAAGGTACAGAAAGATATCCAGAAGAACCTGGGTATGATGGATGCGCAGGTCTTCAAGAGTTCGTTCAACCGCCCGAACCTGTATTACGAAGTAAGGAACAAAACCAATGATGTAGATAAGGATATCATCCGCTACATCAAGAAGAACATGGAAGGCAAGTCGGGCATCATCTATTGTCTAAGCCGCAAGACCGTAGAGGACCTGGCGGCTATTCTCAGAGAGAACGATATTACGGCGTTGCCTTACCACGCAGGCATGGAAAGCGTAGAGCGGACAAAGAACCAGGACGCGTTCCTGATGGAGGAATGTCAGGTTATCGTGGCAACTATAGCCTTTGGTATGGGTATTGACAAACCCGACGTACGGTTCGTGATTCACTACGATGTGCCCAAGTCGCTGGAAGGTTACTATCAGGAAACCGGCCGCGCAGGTCGTGACGGCGGCGAGGGACAATGCATCTGCTACTACGCCAACAAAGACCTGGGGCGCCTGGAGAAATTTATGCAGGACAAGACCGGTAACGAGCGCGAGATTGGCAAACAGTTGCTGGAGGAGATGAAAAGTTACTGCGAAGGCACCATCTGCCGTCGCCGTTTCCTGCTTCACTACTTCGGCGAAGAGTATGACCGCGAGTCGTGCGGCAACTGCGACAACTGCAAGAAACAGCATTTCATGGTGGACGAGCAGGAACTACTGCAGACCATTATCGAACTGGTGCTGGAACTGAAGGAGAAATTCAAAACCGAACATTATATCGATATCCTCAAGGGCGTGGAGAGCACGGCTGTGCTGACCTATGACCACACCGAACTTGAGCTGTTCGGTGCAGCACAAGACGAGGACGTGGCCACATTGCAGGCTATCATTCGTCAGGCTATGCTGGAGGGGTATCTGAAGAAAGACCTCTCGTCGTTCGGCAACCTGAAAGTGACTACTGCCGGCAAGAAATTCCTTAAGAAACCTGTAGAGTTCAAAGTACCGCTGCAGCGAGAGACCGACGAAGACGAAGAGATGATTTCAGAAATCGGAGGCAGTGCCGCTGCGGACGAAGTGCTGTTCAGCATACTGAAAGACATCCGACGCACGTTGTCCAAACGTATGGACGTGCCGCCTTTTGTCATCTTCCAGGACCCGAGCCTCGAGGCTATGGCCACCACTTACCCCATCACCATGGAGGAGCTGCAAAACATCCCGGGTGTGGGCGCGGGCAAAGCCAAACGCTACGGCGCCGAGTTCCTCCGTGTAATCAAAGAGTACGTGGAAGAGAACGAAATCATCCGTCCGGAGGACATGCGCTTCAAGACGGTTGCCAAGAACAGCCAGAACAAGATAAGCATTATCCAAGCCATTGACCGCAAGAAAGACCTGGACGATTTGGCCGAGTCGAAAGGTATGGATATGGACGAGCTGCTGGACGAGATAGAAGCTATCATCTACAGTGGAACCAAACTGAACATCAATTACTTCATCGAGGAGATTATGGACCCGGATAAGGTAGAGGAGATCTTCGACTATTTCCGCAATGCTTCAACCGACAGTGTCAAGGTAGCGATGAAAGAACTGGACGAAGACGATATCACCGAGATAGAAGTGCGACTCGTACGCATCAAATTCCACTCTGAGTTAGGTAACTGATGCATTCCAACGAGGTAGATATAATCACGCTGGGTTGCTCCAAGAACCTGGTTGATGCAGAACGACTCATGAGGCAACTTGAGTTGGCCGGCTACAAGTGCGTGCACGACTCTGACGACCCGCACGGCGAGATAGCCGTTATCAACACATGCGGCTTTATCGGCGACGCCAAAGAGGAGAGTATCCGTACTATCCTGCAGTTTGCCGAGAGGAAGAAACAGCATAAGTTGCGCCGTTTGTACGTGATGGGCTGTTTGAGCGAGCGTTATCGTGCAGACCTGGAGACAGAGTTGCCCGAAGTGGATAAATACTACGGGAAGTTCGATTTCCTCAGTTTAGTGGAGGAGTTGAAGGAGCAAAGCACGGCGAAGCAGATCGTCCGAAGCGAAGCGAAAGAAAGAACAAAGACCGCTACGCTGAAGGAGCAAGGATGCGCTTGGGAACGCACGCTCACCACGCCCGCGCACTACGCGTACGTTAAAATAAGTGAGGGTTGCAACCGTTTTTGTTCGTACTGCGCCATCCCGCTCATCACCGGCAGACATACGCCCCGACCTCAGCAGGAGATTGTGGACGAAGTGCGTTGGTTGGCCGCTCAGGGCGTGCGTGAGGTGCAGGTGATTGCTCAAGACCTGAGCGCCTACCCCAACCTGCCCGAACTGGTAGAGCGCATGAGTGACGTGTCCGGCATTGACTGGATTCGTCTGCATTACGCCTATCCTGCCGACTTTCCTATGGATCTGCTGCGCGTTATGCGTGAGCGGGAGAACGTGTGCAAATATCTGGACTTGGCGCTGCAACATAGCACTGACCATATGCTGAAGATGATGCGGCGTCACATTACGGCTGAAGAGCAGGAAAACCTACTGCGAAAGATCCGCGCAGAGGTACCTGGCATACACATTCGCACAACCCTGATGGTAGGTCATCCCGACGAAACGGAAGAAGATTTCGAAGCGTTGTGCGAGTTTACCAAACGCATGCGGTTTGAGCGTATGGGCGCTTTTGCTTTCTCTGCGGAAGAGGGTACCTACGCCTACAACCACTATCAGGACAACGTGCCCGAGGATGTCAAACAGCAGCGATTGGACACCCTGATGAGCATTCAGGAACGGATAGCAACGGAGATAAGCGAAGCCAAAGTGGGACAAACGCTGCGGGTTATCATTGACCGCGAGGAGAGCGACTACTATGTAGGTCGGACCGAGTGGGACAGCCCCGAAGTGGACTGCGAGGTGCTCGTCCAGAAAGACCAACCTCTTCGCATCGGCGAGTTCTATCAGGTGCTCATCACCGATAGTGAGAACTTTGACTTAATCGGCAAGCCGATTGTCGAGGGCTAAGGGTCGCGAGTCGAGGGTCGAGAGTCAAAGATTTAGAGAATAAGATAATCAACATAATGACAACAAAAGAACTGATATCAAATATTGCCAAACGCTCCGGACTGTCGAGAAGTCAGGTTGCGGATCTGCTTGACGCCACGGAAGAAGCCATGGTGCAACAACTGTTGGACGGCAAAAGCGTACATCTGCAAGGCTTTGGAGCACTGGAAGTCAGGCAAAAGAAAGAGCGCATCAGCGTGCACCCGCGTACCGGCGAGCGGACTATGATTCCACCCAAACAACAGATTGCGTTCCGGCCTACGCAGACCCTGAAAGACGAAATTAAGAATTGGTAATGGCAGAAGAGAAACTGACAATAAACGAGCTCAAGAAGATCATCAGCAAGCAGATGAGTTTTCCCGAGGAAACGGCAAGCCGCTTCCTGGCTGCGCTTATACCTGCAATCCTGGACGGCTTGCGCACTGACCAGCAGGTGCGTATCAGCGGCTTGGGCTCCTTCAAACTGGTGCGGATAGCGCAGCGGAAGAGCGTCAACGTGAACACAGGCGAGGCGGTTATGCTGGACGGATACAACAAAGTGACGTTTGTGCCCGAGAGTTATATCCGCGAGCAAATCAACGAGCCTTTTGCCGATTTGGAGAATGTGCAAGTCGATGAGAAGGGACAACCGCTGGACCCGCAATCCACTTTGCCGGGCATTGACCCGATGCACCGTTTTGACATTCAGGCAACGGAGATAAAGAGCATCTTGGCGGAACTGGACAAGCAGAACGAGGAAAACGCCGCCAAGAAAGAGCTGCAGAAGAAGAAAGTACAGCAGAAGAAAGAAGCGAAGAAAGCGCCTGAGAACAACGCAGACAAGCCGGTTAAGAAACCTGCGCGAAAGCCTGCGAAGAAGATGATTACCCAGGAGCAAAAAGACTATCATACCGAGTATCGCAAGCAACCGTCCCGCTTCAACGGCTGGCTGGTTGCACTGATTACCATGCTGGTGCTGCTGGGAATGCTGGTTGTGGGCTATCTGGTGATGGTGAACAAACTGGAGAACTGGGCAGGAAAACTGGGCGGAAGCCCCGCAGACGAAGAGGAACTGTTCACGCCTGAACCTGAAACCGAAGTACTGGACATCGAGCCGTTGCTGCCTATTGACACGATGGTTGCCGATTCGCTGTCGCAAGACAGTTTGGTTGCCACTGACACGCTCAAGCCCGAGCCTACCCTGCTGGGTATCGAGACGGTGAAAGCCGGCAGTCGTCTTGCGCAGATTGCACGGCGCTATTATGGCGACCCCAACAAATGGACTATCATCTACGAAGAGAACAAAGAGGAGATAAAGAACCCGAACAACCTGAAAGCCGGCACAAGACTGAGGATTCCCAAACTGAAGGACTAAGGACGAATAATGGAGGATGATTTTATACACATACGCGGAGCGAAGACCCACAACCTGAAGAACGTCTCGGTGGACATCCCTCGCGGGAAACTGGTGGTAGTGACAGGCTTGTCGGGCAGCGGCAAGTCTTCATTGGCCTTTGACACCCTCTACGCAGAGGGCCAACGACGCTACGTGGAGAGCCTGAGTTCGTACGCGCGCCAGTTCCTGGGACGTATGCAAAAGCCCGAAGTAGATTTCATTGACGGCATTCCGCCGGCCATCGCCATCGAGCAGAAAGTCAGTTCACGCAATCCGCGCAGTACTGTGGGCACAACGACGGAGATCTACGAGTATCTGAAGTTGTTGTACGCGCGCGTGGGAAAGACCATCTCGCCTGTGAGCGGGCAAGAGGTGCGCAAGCATACTATCCGCGACGTGGTGAACCATGTGATGTCACTGGAGAAAGGCACGAAAGTGATGCTGCTTTCGCCGGTTCATCTGTCAGAAGGCGTAACGCTGAAACAGCAGTTGGACGTGTGGGCGGGACAAGGTTTCTCGCGCATGGTGCAACACCGCAACATGCTGCGTATCAGCGAAGTAAAAGACGCTGAAGACCTGTATCTGCTGGTGGACCGCATCATAGCAGACGGCGAGCAAGCCACAGCCAATCGCTTTGCTGACTCTGTGCAGACTGCGTTCTTTGAGGGCAAAGGCGAATGTGTGCTGGACGTGGAAGGCACGCTGGTTCCCTTCTCGGAGCGTTTCGAAGCGGACGGCATCACGTTCATTGAACCCAGCGAACATCTGTTTGATTTCAACAATCCCCTCGGCGCTTGTCCTACATGCGGCGGGTTCGGAAATATCATAGGCATTGACGAAGATCTGGTCGTGCCGAACAAACAACTCAGCATCTACGAAGAAGCCATCGCCTGCTGGCGCGGCGAGAAAATGAGTCTGTGGAACAAAGAACTGATTTACAATGCAGAACGCTTTGGCTTCCCGATTCACACACCATTCCATGACCTTACTCCCGAGCAGAAGCAGTTGATTTGGACGGGAAACAAGTATTTCCACGGCTTGAACGACTTCTTCCGCATGTTGGAAAGCGAACAATATCAGAAGATTCAGTATCGTGTTATGTTGGCGCGCTATCGCGGCAAGACCATCTGTCCCGACTGCCGTGGAGGGCGTCTGCGCAAAGAAGCGGACTATGTGCTGATTGGCGGCAAGAGCATCAACGACGTAGTCAGAATGCCGGTGAGCGAGTTGGAGCCGTGGTTTGCGCAACTGCCTGAACATCTGAGCGAGACGAGCCGAATGGCTGCGGCGCCGTTGCTGGCTGAAATCAACTCCAGACTGCGTTTCCTACGCGAAGTCGGACTCAGTTATCTGACCTTAGACCGTTTGGCATCCACCTTGTCCGGCGGAGAGAGTCAGCGTATCACGTTGGCTAAATCGTTAGGCAGCAGTCTGGTGGGTTCGTTGTACGTGCTGGACGAGCCTTCCATTGGTCTGCATGCCCGCGACACAGCCCAGTTGATCAGCGTGCTACGTGAACTGCGTGACCTGGGAAATACAGTAGTGGTAGTGGAGCATGACGAGGAGATTATCCGCGCAGCAGACTACCTCATAGACATCGGTCCCGAGGCCGGAAGAAAAGGCGGCCAGCTGGTTTGGGCAGGAGAGACCAAGGGCGAAAAACTGATGCAGGCCAAACAAGGCGAACTGCACTCGTACACACTTGATTTTCTGCAAGGCAAAGAAGTGATTCCCGTTCCGGCCTATCGCAGGCCGTGGAACAACTATATAGAGGTGTTGTCTGCCAGAGAGAACAACCTGAAGGGCATCAACGTACGTTTCCCGCTGAATGTAATCACCTGCGTTACAGGCGTTTCCGGTTCGGGCAAGTCGTCGCTTGTGACTCGCGTACTCTACCCCGCTCTAAAGAAATACTACGGCGGTTTGGCAGAACGTACAGGCGATTTCGGCAGTTTGAAAGGCAGCATGGATCGCATGACCGACATCGAGTTTGTGGACCAGAATCCCCTGAGCAAGTCGTCACGAAGCAATCCTGTCACGTATCTGAAGGCCTATGACGAGATACGCAAACTGTTTGCTGCGCAACAACTGAGCAAGCAGATGGGTTACACATCGGCACATTTCTCGTTCAACACGCCCGGCGGACGCTGTGAGGAGTGTCAGGGCGAGGGTACTGTGACCATCGAGATGCAGTTTATGGCGGACATTGTTATGGAATGCGAGCACTGCCACGGGAAGCGATTTAACAACGACGTGCTGGAGGTGCAGTTCCGCGGGAAGAACATCTACGATGTGCTGGAGATGACTGTCAATCAGGCTATTGAGTTCTTCTCCGAGAAGCAGGTTCCTGCGCCGAGCAAAGAGGAGCAGTTGTGTCTGAAGAAAATCGTCAAGCGCCTCAAGCCTCTGCAGGACGTGGGCATCGGATATGTGAAATTAGGTCAGAGCAGCAGTACGTTGTCCGGAGGTGAGAGTCAGCGTGTGAAGTTGGCGTCGTTCCTCGCACAGGAAGGTCAGAGTCCCACCATCTTCATCTTCGACGAACCTACTACGGGTCTGCATTACCACGACATCTCCGTGCTGCTGAAAGCACTGAATGCACTGGTGGACAAAGGGCATACGGTGATTATCATCGAACACAACCCTGCGGTTATTATGGCTGCGGATCACGTGATAGACTTGGGTCCCGAGGGCGGCGAAGCGGGAGGACGAATCGTGTTTGAAGGCACACCCGAGAACCTGATGAAATGTAAAGAAAGTTACACAGGAAAATTCCTGTGTTTTCAACAAAGGAACGAAAGTTAAACTTCGGTCTGAGAGGGCAAGGAGGTGGTCCGGAAAAAGTCCCCTGCTATAAGCAAGCTCCTCTCATGAGATATTTTGTCGGAATTCGACAAATGAGTTTGAAGATGCGCGCGCGAAAATTTAATAAAAAATGGTCTCGATAGAAGCCCTGAAAATGGAGTTTTCGGCCAAGCCGATACTCGACAACATAACTTTCCTCATCAACAGGAAAGACCGCATCGCACTCATCGGAAAAAACGGTGCGGGCAAGACGACTTTGCTTCGCCTCATTGCAGGCGAGATGGAGCCGACTGCAGGGCATATCTCCCGCGACAAAGAGTTGAACATCGGCTATCTGCCACAACATATGATTCATGCTGAAGGCACAACAGTCAGGGAAGAAGTGGACAAAGTGCGGGACAAGGAAGACCCCAAGACGGTGGGTCTGATGGAGAAAACACTGTTGGGACTGGGCTTTGTTCGCAGCGATTTGGACCGTCCGTGCAGCGAGTTCAGCGGAGGCTGGCGCATGCGAATAGAACTGGCCAAAATCCTGCTCGGCAAACCGGATTTGCTACTGTTGGATGAGCCTACGAACCACCTTGACATAGAGTCCATTCAGTGGTTGGAGCAGTGGCTGTTGTCCTGCGGAAGCGCAGTGGTGTTAGTAAGTCACGACAAGGCCTTTATGGACAATGTGGCAAATCGGACTATCGAGATTTCGCTGGGACATATATACGATTATCAGGTCGGATACTCGGAGTTTGTGGAGCTGCGCAAAGAACGACACGAGCAACAGGTCAGGGCGTATGAGAATCAGCAGAAGATGATTCAGGAGACGCAAGTGCAAAGCCGCATCAAGCAGTTGGCCAAACTGGAAAGGCTGGAAGTGGATGTAGAAGATACGCGCCGTCTGAGGTTGCGTTTTCCGCCTGCACCGCGAAGCGGAGACTTCCCGCTGATATGCGAGGATGTACGAAAAGCATTTGGAGAGCATGTGGTTTTCGACCACGTGACGCTGACGCTCAGACGAGGCGAGAAAGTGGCGTTTGTGGGTAAAAACGGCGAGGGCAAGACGACGCTGGTGCGTTGTATCATGAACGAGTTGACGGACTACACCGGTTCGCTGAAGTTGGGTCACAACGTGAAGATAGGCTATTTTGCGCAGAATCAAGCCTCGCTGTTAGACGGTGAAGCGACAGTTTTTGACACCATTGACCGCGTGGCTGTAGGAGACATACGCACGCGAATCAAGGATATCTTGGGTGCCTTTATGTTCGGAGGCGAAGAGAGCGAGAAACGTGTTCGCTTTCTTTCGGGAGGCGA
>ONXE01000028.1 GCA_900321775.1 uncultured Bacteroidales bacterium | reverse complement strand
ATCAACTGCTCGAACAAAGTGGAGGTTATGGACGCCAAAACAGGTCGCCGAATCGGGCAGGTGGATATCCCCAACTGCCGCTACATCCGTTTCCACGGACCGTACGCCTACGTCACCTCCTACGCCGGACCGGTGCAGATCAATCCCGACTACGAGCAGTTGGGCTATGTAGCACGCTTTGACACGGCCTCGCTGCAAATAGACGCAACCTGCATCGTCGGCTTCCAGCCCGATGAGTTGGAGATAGTGGGTAACACACTGTTTGTGGCCAACTCGGGAGGATATATGGTTCCCAACTACGAACACACCGTGTCAGTGATTGACCTCAACACCTTCACCGAGACCGAACGTATCGATGTGGCCATCAACCTCCACCGCATCCGCGCAGACCGCTACGGGCAATTGTGGATTACTTCGCGTGGCGACTACTACGACATCCAACCGCGGCTCTTCTGCGTCGATGCGAACAGTCGAAACGTTGTATCTGAACTGGAAGTGGCAGTCTCCGACCTCGACATCGTGGGCGATTCGCTCTATTTCTGCGCAGACACGTGGAGCAATTTCTCACAGGCCAGCACTGTCGGCTATGGCATCGTGAACGTCAGAACACGACAACTGGTCAGCACCGGTTTTATCAAAGACGGGACAGAATCGATGATCTGCAAGCCCTACGGACTGAAGGTCAACCCTGTTACCCGCGACATCTACGTGACCGACGCCAAGGATTACGTCACGCCCGGCAAACTGTACTGCTATAGCCCCGAGGGCCGGTTGAAATGGAACGTCCGCACCGGCGACATACCCGCGCACATGGCCTTCTATGGCGCGAACATCGTTGACCCCTCCGACACCACGCCCTCGTCCTTGCGCACGTGTTCGACTATAGCCCCGCCCCGGGACAGTTCGTCAACGAGTTACCCGAGTACGAGGAGGGCGACGATGCCAACATGATGCGCCTTAAGGCCGAGGAGGCTATCGCCAACAACAACCAGCAGATGATCACTTTGGGCGGCTGGGGCGGCTCTGTCACTTTCGGCTTCGACCATATGGTTAAGAACGTGCCGGGCGAGTTTGATTTCATCGTGCTTGGCAACGCGTTCTACTCGGGTGGTGCCACGGAAGAACGTCCGGGCGGTTCCTGCGAGCCGGGTATAGTCATGGTCAGCTACGATGCCAACGGCAACGGCAAACCCGATGACGAGTGGTTCGAACTGGCGGGCTCCGAGTACCATAACCCTGCCACCAAACACGGCTACAGCGTCACCTACTTCCGCCCCGAACCCGGACACACTCCAACCCCTTCCGTCCTCAATCCGGCCCTGACAGACACGACCTATATCCGCTGGACCGACAACCTCGGCGGCGCTGGCTATATGAACGAACTGACCTATCACAACCAGCCCTATTACCCCGAGTGGATTACCGAGCCAAGCCTCACTTTCACCGGTTCGCGTCTGCCTGACAACTACGAAGATACCTCCGGCGAGGGCACCTACTACGTACTCTACGCTTATCCATGGGGATATGCTGACAATCAGCCCAATAACAACGAAAAGGCACGACTCAAAATTGATTGGGCAGTACGCGCAGACGGATCGCCCGCCAACCTGCCCGGCATCCATTTCGTAAAAGTCTATACCGCCGTCCACCAGCAGTGCGGCTGGATTGGAGAGACCTCTACCGAGATCCTCGGTGCTACAGATTTGCATATGATGAACGATAACGTTAACGCTAACAATAACTGACTGAAATGAAACGCTCCGCTATACTCCTCCCGGCCTTAGTCCTCTGCCTTCAGACTTCAGCCCTCAGTCCTCAGACCCTCGACCTCTCTTCCATCCTCACCGACTATCCGCAGACCGAGGCCGGTTATTGGGACAGCACGTACACCGACGGTGCTATCGAGGCCGACCTGTTCCGCTTTGCCCATACGGGTTCACAAGACGGCGGAGGCGGCATGGCTTATTGGGAGGGATTCACGCTCTGTACTTCGGGCGACACGACCAACTACGGTGCTGAGGGCAGTTCCGACGGTTGGATCCTGAACCAATGGGGTTGCATGGCCGGAGGAGGCGCAGATTCTCTGGGACAAGCCGTGATGGGCGCGCCTTATCTAGTGGGGTATTGGGGATTCTTCCAGGAGCAACTCAACTCGGACTACCACAGTCTGCTGATTGAGTTCACCGACGGACAGGCACACCAACCCGTGGGAACGTGGATATGCAACCACCCCTGGCCCTACTATGGCAACATCAACGGTGACGGTTTTGCCAGCGCTTTCTCCGAAGAGGGCGACTACTTCGCTTTGGTGGCGCACGGCCTGAACGCCCTGGGAGAAGAGACCGGTACGACCGTTCGGCTTATGCTGGCCACTTTCACCGGCGGAGCACTACAGCAGAGTTCCGACTGGCAGTACATGGATCTCAGCCCGCTGGGAGCCGTCAACGGGCTGTTCTTCACCATGGAAACCAGCGATGCAGATGCTCTCTACGGAGCCAATACAGCCGTCTATTTTTGCTTGGACCGGCTTACTGTCACCGATCCCGACACGACCATCGCGCGACCCACGGGCCTCACGGTCATCACTGCCGGCGAAGACAGCCTCACCCTCAGTTGGAACCCGGTTGTCAACGCCTCCTCTTACACGCTCCTGCTGGACAACCAACCTGCCGGCACTACGGCTGATACCGCGTTTGTCTTCCGCGGACTCCAGCCCTACACCTCTTACAGCCTTAGCGTAGCGGCTGTTCACGCCAACGATACCTCCGACTTCGCCTCCGTAACAGCCCTCACTCCCGACCTGACCGCGCCCTCTGTACCCGGCGCCCTGCAGGCCGAAACCGGGCTGTACAACATACGCCTCAGTTGGCAACCTTCTCAGGACAACTCCGGTCAGATCAAGCGCTACACGGTTTTCCTGAATGGTCAGGCCTACCAGCGTACCAAGACTTGCACCTGCGATGTAGTGGGACTGGACCCTGACACCGAATACCTGCTCGAAGTGGAAGCCGAAGACCCGGCAGGCAACAAATCCGACAAAGCCTCCATCCGCGCCTTCACACGCGCGAACTCTATAAATAACACGCCTGCGGACGATGCCACGCAGGGGTTCTACACCCTCGACGGGCGCTTCCTCGGCACCGAACAGCCACGCACCAGCGGCGTGTACATACAACGTAAAAGGCAGAAAACGAATATATTAATTATTCAATGATTCAAAAAACATGAGAAAATTTCTCTTTTGTGCCATCCTTGGGATGACGAGTGTGCTAACTGCCATGGCAGGCGACGTGCAAATCACGAT
The DNA here is from genome assembly GCA_900321775.1 of uncultured Bacteroidales bacterium. Taxonomy (GTDB): domain Bacteria; phylum Bacteroidota; class Bacteroidia; order Bacteroidales; family Paludibacteraceae; genus Colicola. The sequence continues at coordinate 11,450 of ONXE01000028.1, read as the reverse complement.
GAATGCCATCAGCACCACGATGACGTTGGCAGAAAAGACGACCGGGACGCCTGTTGAAGTGGGCTCTCCGGCCAACAAAGTGTACAACTTCACAGCCCCTGCCGGCACCTATGTCCTCACAGCGTACGACACCGACGGCACTACCGTCAACGGCTCGCTGGAGATTGCTGTAGGCGACGAAGCGCTGGAACTGGTTGTGTACACCGTAACGGCGTATGCCACCAACAGCGGCTGGGCCTATGGCACTGACTACACCATTGATTACAAGATCATTAGCAAGACAGGTGTAGAGCAGACTGTGGTTATGGGTGACAGCAAGACAGCAGGCCGCAAGACCGTTCTTGCGCTGAACGGCTGCACCTATTTCTTCGACTACGTGCCTTCTGCAGCGCGCGTGGCGGAAGGTTTCACCACCGGTTTCAAAAACGGCACGGTCACTTTCAACGCCACAGCCTCTATGGCCGTTCCTGTGGCTCACGTGGCCTCTATCACCGCACCTGTCGGCGCCACCGTGTTTGTAGGACGCAAGACCGCCCATTTCGTGCCGTTCATCGAGATTCCCGCGGACAGCACGCAGGCAGGCACCCACTTCTACACCATCGCCTCGGGCATGGACTACAACTACCGCGTCATGAAGGCCGGCAAACTTACGCAAGGCGGCATCTTCAATTCGAACAGCGCCACTATCAATGTAACCGACGCTGACATGGACGCCAAGAGCCCCAACTGGATTGACCACAACGTGGCTTCCAACGGCGGCTACAATGTAGCTGACATCTTCCTGAATATCAACGCACAAGAGCACCTGAAGATGGCTGTAGGCGAGCAGTTCGACCTCATCACCCTCCGCAACTGGGAAGTGGTGAACAGCATCACCGCCAACTACTTCATCGAGCCCGACTACCATTTCTTCATCACCGACCTCAACGGCCAGGCCGACTCAAGCATAGTCTCCGTGGACGCTGAAGGCAACCTGCATGCACTGGCAGCCGGAACGGCTATCGTCACCGTCACCTACGACGCTATCCGCCTGCCGGGTATGGCCGGAGGTGAGTTTTGGAGCGCCATCTGGCCTGAGAACACCGGCGTCTTTGTGGTAACCGTCGGAGCTCCCGCATCGGGAATCGAATTGGGTATGGCCATCAACGAGACCAACACCACCAAGTACAAACTGGCGGGAACGGCTTATGACGCTGACTTCGACGTGCTCTATTTCCCCGACACCACCACCTTCACTACTTACACTTTCCACCCGACCAACGTTCAGTCCGTCAAGGTGGCTTATCCTACCATCGGCACGAATGCAGCCACTTACAACGGCTTCGGAACAGAGGGTGTCAGCTATGACAGCCAGACCGGCAACTACACCGTGCAGGTTCGCTTCGGACGCCAGATTGTTCAGTTGACCAACGCATCCGGAGTAAGCGAGTATCAGGTGCTCGTTGGCAAACCCGTGCATATCGAGACTATCGCCGCAGGCCGTGAGCAGACCGGCAGTTTCCAGCCCGGAGATAAGATCACCGTGCAACTGTCAGGCCTCTTCCACCCGGCCAACAAACTGTCCGGCATCCACAACTTCAACGCCGGCACCATCTACCACCACGAGACAACCGAGCTGAAGAGTGCCACCAACCAGTACACCTTCTGTAGTGCTCCTACCGCGCAGGCCGTGACCATCACCCTGCCCGACACGTTCAATGTGGCCGACGCCAACTACGAGTACAAACTGACGGACGGAGTCCTCAAAGCAGGCGGCTTCGGCGACCCCATCGGTAATCACCGCAACACCTCCAAGCAATTCGGCCGCGGCGCTAACTTCACCGCCATCAGCCAAACCGCTATCTTCGGACGCCTGCCCGAGATCACTCTCGCGCTACGCGAACGTCCGGCTAAGAGCCTGCAGTTCACGGTAGAACCCGCTGACGCCAATGTCACCCTGACAGACTATGCCGGCAAAGTGCTCACTCCGGCAGAGGGAGTGTACGCTCTCACAACGGCCAACTACCTGTATCGCATCGAGAAACCGGGCTTCAAGACCGTGCTTGATACAGCTCGTCTTACTGACGCCAGCCCCGCATTGACTACCATCAACGTAACTTTGCAGGCCATAGACAGCACCGACACGGGTTGGGATGGCACGACCACCAACTACGCCCCCGAACTGGTGGACGGATGGTATCTCATCCGCTCCGGTTACAACCTGGCATGGTTTGCCGCACAAGTTAATGGCGGCACGTATAACCTCAAGGGCAAACTGATGAACGACATCTCGCTCAGCGGGCACAACTGGACTCCTGTCGGCGGTGGTACTTCGTCCAAGGCCTTCAAGGGCCAGTTCGATGGTCAGAACCACAAGATCGACAGCCTCTACATCAACGCCACCACCACCTATCAGGGTCTCTTCGGCTACGTGCAGAACGGTGCCATCAGTAACCTGACCGTAGAAGGTGAACTCCACTCCACCGCCAACTATGCAGCCGGTATCGCGGCCTACCTCAACGCCTCGACGATGACCAACTGCGTTAACCGCGTCAAAGTCAATGCTGCCAGCTATGTCGGCGGACTCACGGCTGTAGCTAACGGCGCTACCACTATCACCCATTGCGGTAACCAAGTGGAACTGACCGCTTCGGGCAACTACATAGGAGGTATCACCGCTAATGCCATGAGCGCTTCGACGGTCATCGATGGCTGCTACAACTGGGACAGAATCATCGGCCAGAACTACGTGGCAGGTATCGCCGGCAACGTACAGAACGCAAGTGCCACCATCAAGAACGTCTATAATGTGGCTATCATCTCCGGCACGGGAGCTAACGTAGGCGCTATCCGCGGACACGCCACCAACGGCAAGTACGAGAATATCTATGCCACCAAGGCTTATGCCATCGACACCACCGCTACCGTCAAGACCGTCATCCTCGATGCAGAAGAGATGCTCGGCGGCAAGGCTGCATGGCTGCTCCGTCCTGTCTTCGGACAGAAGATAGGCGTCGATCCGTTCCCCGTCTTCAGCGCCGATTCCGTTTATCAGATTGGTATCAAGGAAGATGCGGACACCACGTACACCTACACCAACGCCGTCAATCCGGTGGACACCATGTGGGTGAACAACATCGCTGCTTTCTACTGGAGCGCCGGACAAAAAGTTACCGAGATTCACTCCGACACCACTGTCACTCTGATGATTGAGGTCAAGCCGCTCACTGGCGCAGCCACCTTCGAGGAGCGCACACTCCGTCCCGAGTCGGCCTGGTATGGCGATCCCGACTTCGAAGATGAGGAAAATCCATGGAACTCTGGCGATTATGTCTTCTCCACTTATGTGGACGACTGGGGTTCGTCGGGCATCTACTACTACGATGTCACTATGGCCAATATCACCTCTTCCGACTTCGGCTGGACCAATCCTTACTACGATCAGTATAGCGCAGCCGGCGGAGCAGCCGAGGGCAACAATTACGCTGTTTGGTACTACAGCTGGTATGGCCCGGCCAATGTCGAGCTGCTGGAGCCGAGTGTTATCAGCGGTATGGCTGTCACCAACAACGCGTGGGTCGTATATGATATCCTCAACGGCGACGGCATGTCCAGCGATGGAGGCAAACCTTTTGGTAAGGGCGATTGGCTCTGTCTGACCATCACCGGTTACGACGAGTTCGAAGATCCAGTAGGCGCTGTCAACTACTATCTGGCTGATTTCCGCGACACCGTCAACCTTGATTGGACCTACGCCGAGAACTGGCAATGGGTTGACCTCACAGCCCTTGACACCGTCAGCGCTATCGGTTTCAGCCTCACCAGTTCCAAGCAGAACACTTACGGCATGACCACGCCGGCATATTTCTGCTTCGATAACCTCGGCGGTCAGGCTTCGGATTGCCGTCTCGGCGCGCTCACCCACGTGGACGGCCACGCCACCGGCCTCAAGCCTGAAAGCTTTGAGTCTCTGGAACCCAACAAGTTCCTGAAGGACGGAGTTCTCTACATCTTCCGCCAGGGCATCCTCTACGACGCCCTCGGCCGCAAGGTGAAAAACAATTAACAATTAATAATTAATATTTTTTCCCTCCCCCCCCTCTCTTTGAATGAGGGCCGGGGAGGGTCTTTTTTACCTCTCATCCTAAAGTTGGGATGAGGGAGTACGACCTTCCCACTTATTCAAAAAACGTTACAATCTCGCAAAAATCTCCATATATTTATGAGACCGCCTTGCATACACCTTGCATACTTCTCCGCACTCCTATACTCCCTAAAAGGCAAAAAAGGTCTATAAAAGCACAACCGAAGAGAGGCAGCATGTGCCACCTTATCCTACAATTGTGTTAAATAGTGGAATAGAATCGTCAAAAACATGTAAAATAGTGGAATAGAATCAGCAAAACTCTTGCATATATTATAAAAAAAGTTGTACCTTTGCAGTCGGAAATGTAAAAAATAGCATGTTTTTTATAGTTTCAAATACAAATAATGCGTAGCAAATATGGAATACATTGAATTACAGCCTCTGTTTGACAACTATCACCGCAGGATAGCCAAGATTGACTTGAGCTTCAAACGGTATCTATATGCCCAAATCAATTGGGATGCCCGTTTGATAGGCATTAAAGGCCCCCGCGGCGTGGGTAAGAGGGTTGCCTCGTTTGGTTGCCCATGCTAACCAAAACGCCCCTCGCTAATGAGCGAGAGGCGCCACTTATTATTACTGGTTCAAAAAAGATTAATAGCTATAATCTTCGAAGTCGCGGAAGCGGTCAGGAGCGTCAGCAGCAGATGGGTTAAGCATACCCACACCAAAACTCACTTGATCACTTCCAGTAATAATATCATTTTTCTTGATGCTAACAACCTGAAGCATCGGATTTTCATATTTTTTCATAATCATAATCATTTTAAAGATTCAACACTTCAGTTTATTAGCGTACTACGGTGCCGAGCATGTCGTATACAACGCCGTTCTTCTTGATGTAGAGCTTGCCATTCTGGAAGAACTTAACACCTTCTTCAACGGCTTCAATAGCCTCGATGTCGGTGGCGTTGTTTTCTTCAAAATCGAGTCGGAGAGCAGAAGGAGCTCCAGTAGGTGCAGCAAGCAAATGCAGATATGCTTTTCCTACAGCCACAGTTCCCGATTCTGCACGATAGAACAGACCATTGGAGAGGATATAGTCGTAGTTGCTTTCGCCACCAATAGTAGTTGAGCCATCACCAGCAACGAGCAAGTTGCCATCGATTGCATCAGCAGATGCAATTACTTTAACTTCATACTTGGTATCAGCAGTTCCTTTCAATACTAACGGAGTAGCACTCGGAACTGCTTCAACAGATTGTAAATTGACTTTAGTGCTTGTTGCGCCTGTGGCGATATATGCCTTCAGGTCATTATCTGTAAAGTCAAGAATATCTTCGGTTACATAAGTGGTATATTCTTTCTTCTGGAGAATGCTTGCAGTCTTATGGTTTATGGTAGCAGCGGAGGTCGTAACAGTTATGTAATAATTATACTCGTCTGGAGTTAAGAAATTGTCTATCTGCTTACGGTCTGTTTCGTGTCCATTTTTAGAGAAGATGAAAGAATAAGACTTGCTATCCGGCATAAAAGGATATTTCTTGTATGTAACGTCTCCTATTTTTTCTGTTTCGGGAGTAAAGGATAGTGTTTCAGCCCAAGTTCCTAACAAATAACTCGTTCCATTCCATGCATATACTTTGAAATCGTTACCCCATCCGGTTTGGTCGTTTACATAGAGTGTATAATGATGAATAGCATTTGCTGTCTTAGTTGCAGTTACTTCAGGTATAACACTCTTATTGAGGTCCATTTTGAACGTCAAGGTATAAATGCCATCTTCGGGAAGGATTGTTTCTTCTTTGTTAGCTAAGTCGTTTTTATATCCCATCGGGCCATACTGATTATCCCATCCAAGATCTCCAGTTCCTTCCTTAGCAAGCACTTTCCATTCAAACGTTTCGCCTGCGGCAAAAGAGACACCTGTTTTAGTCCATGTATAAATATTTGAGGATCCCGTCATAGTTCCCACATTGCTAAGATTCCAACTACCACCAAACACATCGGCATTACTACCTATAACATAGTAAGATCTCGTCGCATTAAGATTCGGAGTAATATATGCTTGCATTGTTTCGCTATTGATAGAAATGACATACTTACCCGCTGGTAAATAATTAGAAGCATCACCCTTTGCACTAAAATCAAAGTTTCCGCCCCAATCACCAAGTGCCTGAGTGGCGCAATGATATCGATGGTTGTTGTTAAAATCATCCCAAGAAGAGCCAACTCCGTCGGCAATAGCAAAATAGGTTTTTTCTTCAGTAAGAGTAACTTCTGCGGTATTTGTAATACCATCAGATCCTAAAGTCATTGCCTTTTGATTGTTGCTATAACTCCAAGTGCCAGTGCCAATTGGAGAATCTCCCACAAGGTAAAGTTGTTTCCCTGTGGCATTTGCTACCCCTACAACAGCGAGGCTGCAAAATAGAATAGTAAATAATTTTTTCATTTTGTTTTTTGTGTTTTATGTTGGCCGAAGCCAACTGGTTAATTATTGATTGTTAATTGGTTTCCCATAAAGCGCGAGAGGGGACGGGCTTCTTGAGGCTTTCACGGGGCCTGCACAATCCGCCCCCCGCTCGCGCGTACTATATATACATATACAACAAAGCACGTACTGCTGCCTCTACATCTCAATCTGGTGGCTCTGGTAAAGCCAAGTAAGAAAGATATAGACACAAACAGTCCACGCCGCATGCGTGAATCGCTGCCTCTTCGAGCTTGTCTTACTTTTGAAATTTACCAGATTTCCAGATACAAGATCGAAGCACAACGCTTCAATGTCAATATGTCCTTCGGTTTAACGTCAGTAAGTGACGGCCTCAAAAATAAGTCCTGAGGCGAGACTATTTATCTTCGTAGTGTCCGAAGGCCGTTAAGACCAGGACAACTACTTCGGTTTCGAAAATTTGATAGACAAGTCTATGCTTGTCTGTAATGCGTCGGCTCCACTGACCTGCTCGGTCTCCCCGTAATGGTTCCGGGTGTCCTGTGCCGGTGGTGGGATGCTCTCGGAGTTCATCTATGAGCCGTATCGCCTTCTGATACGCTTTAGGTTCACTTTTATCAAGCTTGTACAAGTGAAAGTTTGCCTCCGGTGTAAATATGATTTTATACATCGTATCCACAACGTTTCAACATGTCTGTTACCGTTTCACCCGGGAGCAATTCCGTGCACTCCCCACGAGCATATTGCGCCTCTGCCCTATCAACCATGGCAAAGAACTCCTCCTTAGTCATAAGCGTCGGGTCGGACTCTTTCTCCTTTACCAATCGACGCATGTAGCGCGCAAGACGTTGCGTCATTGACTCATCGGCTGAGATAATCTCCCAGTCGTGCATCATGCTCGGATTTAGCGTTGCAGTGTTCATTTCTTCCAGTCGATTTTCAATCGAAAGTGCAAAGTTAGTGCTTTTTTTCGGTATAGCCAACAAAAAAACCGCAAAAAGGTCATTTTTTCCGCAAAAAGTGGCAATATGTTGCAGAAAATGGTGAATAACTGGAATGAAAAGGCTCCTTCTCACGTCATTTGACAGAGGTGGAAAGTTGGCTTTTGGGGCGTGTAGGCACATAGTGAGTGCCGGTAGCGACGCGAAGAAAAGACAAAAAAGCAGAAAAATGTCATTTTTTCTGTCAAAAGACTTCTTCATTAACGAGGTTAACTCGACAATAAAAGCATCGCAAAGTAGCACAAACTTAAAAAAGTTTGCACTTTTCTCGCTTTTTATTTCTACAAACTTGCGTTTATAGCCAGTCTTTGCGGCGAAAAATAGTGTAAATCCTCACGGAATTTACATTTTTCTTGCGAAAGACTTGCACATGTCAAAAAAAAGCAGTACCTTTGCACAAATTTTTGAGTAAGAGTACAACTTTTAGGTACTATGGCAATAAAAATTAAGCAAATAATAGACAAAACAGGAACAGACACATTACTATTCAGTTCCTGGCTGAGTGCTAATGGCATCAGTAGAACCCAACAGGCCGCATACGTGCAAAGCGAATGGTTAGACAAGGTGGCATATGGTGTTTACAAAGTGGCAGGAGCAAACGTGTCACTTTGGGGTGCAGTATCAGCGTATAACTCGCAACTGGGGAAAGAATGCATTGTGGGCGCAGAAACGGCTTTGGAATTACATGGGTTTGCTCATTATGTACCGATGGGCAAGCCTTTGGCTTTTTTATACACCTCTTCGCTTCATCCTATCCCTTCTTGGTTTTTAAACTACGAATGGGATCGAATCTTGCAGTATCAGACTTCCTCTTTTTTGGACAAGGATGGTTTGCAGGAAATGGAAGTTGATGGTCATATGCTACTTGTTTCTTGTCCGGAGAGGGCCATTCTGGAATGTGTGAACAGACCACATGCTGCAGCCTCTCTCTTAGATACATATTATATAATGGAGTTGTTAACAACCCTACGTCCGAACGTAGTGCAACAACTTTTGGAGAAATGTCGCTCGGTAAAGGCCAAAAGATTATTCCTATACATGGCAGAAAAAGCCAATCATCCGTGGTTGAAGAGATTAGATTTGAGCAAGATTGACATAGGAAGCGGAAGACGGATGATTGTACCCAAAGGCAAATTTGTGAGCAAATACAACATAACCATACCAACAGAACTTTTTAATTATGTATAACTCGGTTTATGCAAAAAAAGTAGCATTCTTACTCCGACTGATGCCATTCATATCTAAAGAAGAGGTTTTTGCCGTACATGGAGGAACCGCCATCAATCTATTCGTTAAGAACATGCTGCGCTATTCTGTAGATATTGACCTGACATACATTCCTTTAGCCAACCGCGAGGATAGTTTGCGAGATATCAACGCCCACTTACAAACCATAGCCAATAATGCAAAAAAATCCATTCCGGGTTTGCATATAGTACCAAACTATGACACCTGCAAACTCTTGTGCGAGTATCGCGGATATCAAGTGAAAATTGAGGTTAATCAAACCAAGCGGGGCATTATAGGAGGAGAAGCGCCAGTAATGCCCATTTGTGAGAAAGCTCAGAAAGAATTTGAGGTTTATTGTGAAGCAAAAATAGTGCCTCTACCACTTTTGTATGGCGGCAAGATTGCAGCAGCTTTGTCTCGTCAGCATCCTCGCGATTTGTTTGATATCAAGCACATGGATTTACCCTTACGCGATGTTCGTGAAGGGTTGCTATTCTGTCTGCTTAGTAGCGACCGTCCACTGCACGAGTCTTTCAATCCTCAACTGATAGACCAACACGAAGCAATGGAACATCAGTTTCAGGGAATGACTGATATTGACTTTTCATATCAGGACTTTGAAACCACGCGCGAAAAACTCATTGAGGATGTTAAAATGCTCTTGACAGAAGAGGACAAAACGTTTCTCTTGTCTTTTGAATTAGCTTCTCCACTTTGGGATAAGTTTGAATTCCCATATATGCAGGAGTTTCCTTCCGTCAAGTGGAAACAACAGAATCTTGCCAAGTTAAAGAAACATAATCCGCAAAAGCTGCAAGCAGAAGCATCTAAACTCTCAAAAGTATTTCAACGTGATTGAAAAGTGTAGTTTTAGGCACACAAATCTCATTGAAAAGTGTAGTTTTAAGCACACAAATCTCATTGAAAAGTGTAGTTTTAAGCAGTGATTTTTTATTGAAAAGTGTAGTAAGCGTATGCTGTACCGTAAGATTTTTAGCTCAGGTCCAAGTGTAGTGATTGCCGGTAGCGGGGTGATGAAAAGACAAAAAAGCAGAAAAAAGTCACTTTTTCTGTCAAAAGATTTGCACATGTCAAAAAAAAGCAGTAACTTTGCAAACTCTTTCGTGCGAAACGGTGCGAAAGGTCTTTTTGTGTGACTTAAAACAACTAAAAACACATAATAAAAGTCGATATTCAGTAGTATTATGCAAACTGTAGTAGTACGATTTGTGGGTGACTCCGGCGATGGCATGCAGTTGACCGGAAACCTCTTTTCCTCGCTCTCAGCCATATTGGGAGACGAGATTTCTACCCTACCCGACTTCCCTGCGGAGATACGTGCCCCGCAAGGCACATTGGGCGGAGTGAGTGGATTTCAGGTACAACTGGGCAAGGGCGTCTATACCCCCGGTGACAAAGCCGATGTGCTGGTAGCGATGAACGCTGCCGCGCTGAAAGTAAACGTAAAGAACATCCATGACCACTCGGTTATCCTGTGCGACATGGACTCCTTCACCGAGAAGGACTTGGAGAAAGCCCTGTACAAAACGGACAACCCATTCGTGGAACTGGGTCTGCCCGAGACGGTACAAGTGGTGCCTGTGAACCTGACAACCCTGACCAAAGAGAGTCTGAAAGACTCGGGTCTGGACAACAAAGCTATCATCCGCTCGAAGAACATGTTCGCGTTGGGTCTGGTATGCTGGCTGTTTGACCGTCCTATTGACCATGCCATCCATTTCCTGGAAGACAAGTTCAAGAAGAAACCGGCCCTCATCGCGCCGAATGTGAAGGTGCTGACCGACGGTTACAACTATGGTCAGAACCTGGCCATGAACATCAACCAGGTGCGCATCGAGAAAGCCGAGGAGAAAGAGCACGGTCGCTACACCTCTATAGCCGGCAACAAAGCCACGGCTTGGGGCCTGATTGCAGCCGCAGAGCGTGCCGGAAAGCGCTTGTTCTTAGGCAGTTACCCCATCACCCCCGCCACGGATATCATGCAGGAGTTGGCAGCCCGCAAGGACTGCGGCGTGATGGTTGTGCAGGCCGAGGACGAGATCTCGGGCGTATGTACGGCAGTGGGCGCTGCTTTCGCCGGCGACCTGGCGTGCACCAGCACTTCCGGCCCGGGTTTGTCGCTGAAGAGCGAGGCCGTAGGTCTGGCTGTGATGGCCGAGTTGCCGCTGGTGGTTATCGACGTACAGCGTGGCGGTCCTTCTACAGGTCTGCCCACCAAGACCGAACAGACCGACCTGCTGCAGGCTATCTACGGCCGCAACGGCGAGTGCCCCGCAGTGGTTATGGCAGCCTCTACTCCCGCCAACTGTTTCGACTTTGCCTTCATGGCAGCCAAGATAGCGTTGGAGAACATGACGCCGGTTATCCTGCTCACAGACACCTATCTGGCCAACGGCACATCTATCTGGCGCATACCCGAACTGAACAGCCTGCCGGAGATCCATCCGCAGAGCGTTCCCGAGTCGCTGAAGGGACATTTCAACCCCGCTCTGCGCGACGAGAACGGCGTGCGCTACTGGGCTTTCCCGGGCATGGAGGGCTTCGAGCACCGCAACATAGGCTTGGAGCGCGACAGCGAGAAAGGTACTATCAGCACCGACCCGAAGAACCACGAGCGCATGATCAAAGCCCGCGCAGCCAAGGTACAACAAGTGGAGAACCGCATCCCGTACCTGAA
>ONXE01000237.1 GCA_900321775.1 uncultured Bacteroidales bacterium | reverse complement strand
CCGGCGACAGATGTAGCAGCACGCGTGTATCCGCGCTGGTCCTTATCGAGATCCATCACCTTAGCCATCTCATCAATCGGCCATGTGTTGACAGTAGCTTTGACAGCAGCGATGTCGATAGGCGCAGCATCAGCCAACGGAGCAATGACGTCGCTCACACCGCCTTGGTTGGCGATAGCATTTGTGCCAAATACCTTCTCGATAGTATTGACAGTTTCCAGCGAGGTCGGAACCTTATCGGTAGCCGCGAAGCCGCTGTTCTCCACTGTGCTGTTGTTCATTACCAAGTCATCGTTGGCAGCGTATTCAACCATGATGTTGCCGGCGAAATAGTTCTTTGAGTCTGTACCGGCAGAGACAGCCGATCCGTTGTTCGATCCCCGGTTGCTGCGTTGGCGGCATGGGTTGTTGTAGAAGGTGTTGTTGATGAAGTACGCCGAATTGTTGCCACCTACGCGTATTCCAACGCCGCGATACCAGCACTTGGCATCAGCAATAAGACAGTTGACCAAGTACACTGTACCACCATTGTCTGCAACAGAGCAGTTGCCACCATAGGTGCCCCACTTCTCATTGCCGGGTTCGCTATAGGCAATATTATTGCGGAACTCGCAACGCTCGAAATATGCTACAGCATTATCTTCCGGTCCGTGAGCGGAAGAGTTTGACTGACGTGCACGCACTTGAAAAGCAGCTCCCGAGCCCTTGGCGGTGATGTTGTCACGGAAGATACAGTCGAAGCAGCGTACTGCGCTACCCCATATCTCGATAGCTCCGTTCGAACCGTTGGTGTCATCGTTGGTCTGCGAGTCGTTGTTGAAGAAGCGGCAGAAGTGGAAGTCCACTTGTGCAGCCTGAACGAACACCATGTTACCCCAATACTTGCTGTTGAGGCGCATACCGTCACGGAAAGTGATGCCCCAGATTTCGGTTTTCTGCCAATCTTTGTAATACGCCTCGCTCTTCTCCGTGGGATCACCGGCGCCTATATAGACGAATGCATAATCGGTGTTGTCACCCTTGCCGTCACCGTCGAGGTCGGCAGAGAAAACAGATTGTCCGCCCTTGGAGTAAGCGTACTTGACATCCGTACCGGTCATTGTTGCAGGATAACCGCCCTTGAGCAGTATGCCCTGCGGGATACTCCAACGGTTGGTGTTGACGTCGGGAGCATAGTTACCCTCCATCAAATAGAACTCCGTGCCGGGGTCGGCAGCAGCAAGCGTTGAACCGAGGTACTCGCCAGCAGCAGCGTTCTCCCACGATGAGCCGTCGCCCTCGCCCTGACCTTCCGGCGAGAAGAAGTAACGAACCGTTTCGTCTTGAGCATTCATGCTCATTGTTAATGCTGCGAACAGCATCAGAAAGATAGACTTTTTCATGATTGTAAATTTTTGTTGATTATAATTGGTTGACTAAAAATCGATATTATCAATCCATCCGGGGTTCTGTGTGAGTGCACCGAGGGTCATTGTCCGGTCGGTAACAGGAATAGGCCACAGATAGTCACGCTGCTCATTCCATTGCATAACCATATCCTTGTACGCCACCATGTTGCCCGACGTGCCTTCGGATAGGATGATATCCTGATCAAAAACCAGACATGTGACCCCTATACCTCCACTCTTCTTGATCGGCGAGAGAAGGATGTTTGCCTTGCCGTCGCCTGTCAGGTCATACTTACCCTCTCCGGGGAAGTAGAGTCCTCTTCTGTCGAGGGTGAAGAGTTGGCCTTCCCGCCAACGGAGTACATCCCACAAGTGCACGCCCTCGAGCGGCATCTCAATCATACGTTCACGGCGGATCTCAAGCAGCACGCCTTTGTTCGGGTGAGAGAGCAGCACGGGACTGGAGAAGCCGTAGCCGGAAACTGCAGTCATTGATGCATCAGGGTTATTATTGGCATCGCTGAGAGACAGGTGCGGCATACCGACACGGTCACGGAGGCGGTTGACAGACATGTCCAGATCAGCCTGAGTCAGCGAACCCAGTTCAGCTTTTGCCTCGGCG
>ONXE01000022.1 GCA_900321775.1 uncultured Bacteroidales bacterium | reverse complement strand
GCCTATTCGCCAATGGTCGAAGGCCAGGTATCTGCCGGAGGTGCGCCTGCTGTGCCAAGTGAACAATATGTTCAACGCCAAGTACGCCAACAACGGCGGTGCGGATGCCTCCTATATGGAAGACGGCACGCACCCGTGGCCGTGGTACTTTGCCCAAGCAGGCATCAATGTGCACGGAGGGTTTGTGGTGAACTTCTAAGAAAAAGGCTGTCCGATGGGGCAGCCTTTTTTTAGGTCAAAGGTCAAAGGTCAAAAGTCAAAGGTTAGAAGTTGTAACTTACGTTCAAGTCGAAATAGGGCTTGAGGGTCACGTCCGTTCCCTTGACTTTAACCGCTCCCGGTGCTATGGGCATGTCGTCCACGATGAGCGCGGGGCGACTGCCGACCAGGTAGTTGTCCGAGTAGAGCGCCCAGTGTTTGTCGATACGACCATCGAAACGGGCGTGAATCTGCCAAGCGGGCTTGCCGTAGGGTTTGTTCGCCCAGCTCCAACCGGCCTGCTTGAGGTCCAACTCGTACGAACCGTTCACCAGTTCGCGCCCAAGTCCGAAGAAATAGTCACCGCTGATCTCCATAGTGAAGATATCCTGATAGTGGTAATGGAGCGAACCGCCCACTTTGATGATCTGCTGGTCCTGCTCGTAATGCTCGAAGCGGTCACCGGAGAGGTTGTAGCCCAGGATATGCTCGGCGAAGGTGTATGCGTAGCCAGCGTGTACGTCGAAGAGGAGCGTAGGCAGCGGTTTGAAGCGGAAGCCCGCCACGGCGTCCACAGGCGTGTAGGCCGCACAGCAGCCGTTCTTCATCACGTCCAGCAGGTTCTCTATGCTCAGGAAACGATGCTCGCTCAGCTCGTCACGCACACCTTCGGCGGCCAGCTGACCCTTTGCGTCCGTGAAGAACGTGAGCCAGGTCTTGGTGATGTCCGCCTCGAAGTTGACGTTAGGCGAAGCGCCGAACGTGCGGTTGTAGCCGCCGAGTCCGAGGTCCAGGTTGACGCCGGCATGTACGCGGATGCGGTTACCCTCGTAGGCGTAGTACGGCTGGGCGTGTATCTGGTGCTTGCCGGTCAGGGCGTAGCCGGTGTAGAGGCGGTTCTTGATGTCGGCGTCGAGGCCCACGTGGTGTTCGTTTTTCGACCACTCGAACATCGCCTTGGTGTGCACCTGATGCTCCTGAATCACGCCGGGGATGAAGAATCCCTCGTAGCCCGCCTGCACCTTGTAGAGGATGTCCGCGCCGGGTATGTTCTGCACCCCGATGAGCGCGTCACCGGTCCAGAACATCTGGTTGTCGGCTTTGTTGAAGTTCTTCAGGTCGGTCGTGAAGCGGTTGTCCGCCGGGTTGATGTAGCGGTAGTAATGCGTGAAATACTCGTTACTGCCGGCAGCGCTGAAGTACAGTTGCGCAGCGGAGAAGTTCTTGGTGTAATCCAAGCCAAGCGAACTCTTCTCGAGCATCTTGCGTCCCCACTGCCCGAAATGTTGGGCATGCAGGTCCAGGTATCCCTCGTTACGAGCCTTACCTTTGCGGGTACGCGAGCCCATCGACTCGGAATCGACGCGGTAATTGAAGTCGAGCAAAGTGTTGGGGTGTCCTATACCGCCTCGAATGTAGCCGCGCTGCATATGCGGACGGTTGAATCCGGTAGAGGCATACCCCAGGGTATTGACGTTTTTCTCTATTCCCAGCGGCGAGCTGTAGTCGCTGTAGGTAAAAGTAGCCTTCTCAAACTTAGGCGTATATACCTGCGGTTTGGTGGGCAACTTGCCTGCGGCCTGAACCGTAGGTTGGAACTCGCGCTCCACGGTGACAGTGCGGTCAATGACGCTGTCGTTTACAGCCGTGGAATCCGCTTCCTGCGCGCTTAGCCGGACAGGTCCGACAAGTCCGAAAAGGCCTATGAGGCCAAGTATCATTTTATTCTTCGTCGTCTTCATCGTCTTCTTCCTCCTCTGCTACTGGTTGTTGTTTGGTTGTTTCTAAACTGCGCGCCACAATCAGGTCCATGCGGTCGGCGCAAAGCGTCTGAATATCATCGTTGACGCGGTAGTTCTGCTGCAGCGACAGCAGGTACTGTTGTGCCTGGAAATCATCGCCTCGCGCCATGTAGATGTCCGCCAGCAGTACAAACGCGCGTGCCAGCCAATACTGATGCGAGGTGTTCATTCCCGCGAACGCCATCACCTCGGCCTCGGCTTTGTCCAAATCGCCCTGATCAAAGGCTGTCTGCCCCAACAGATACTTGGCCTCGGCTCCGTGTTCGGTGCGCACATCTTCGGCCAGGTCGGTCAGGTCTTCTACGGCCTGCGGGTATTGCTTTAGTGCCAGATAGGCTTTAGCGCGGTTATAGAGCGCCTCGCTGCGGATGTCATCAGCTGTGTTCGGCTCGCCCAACAGCGTGGACGCTATGTCTATGGTCGTGGTGTTGTCGCCCAGGAAATATGCGGTGCGGAGCACGCCCAGGCGGGCTATGTCGGTGTTCTTGTTGGACGATGCCACGTTCTGCAGTTGCTTGAAGTAGCGGAGCGCTGTTTGGTAGTCCTGCTCGTCGTATGCTATCTCTGCTACGCGGAGCGCGGCCTCTTCTTCATACGGGTTGCCGCGTAGCGCCGCGAGGGTCATATACGCCTCTTTGGCCTCGCCTTTGCGGTCCAGACGGTAGTATGAGTCGGCCAGGAAATAACGGGCTTGAGTGCAGGAGCGGCCTCCATCACAATATGCCGCAATATAGCGGTGCAAAGCCGGCACAGCCTCGGCATATTTCTCCGTGAGGTACAGCAGTTCTGCCGCAGCAAAAGTCAGCGAATCCTCGCTGGAGGCGGTGATGGTAGCGCCCTTCAGTGTCTTGGTGTACGCCAGGTACTCGGCCACGCGGTTGGTCTCCACATAACAGGTCTCAATGCCTTCCATAGCGGCCTTGGCCTCGTCCGAACCGGGGTACTGGTCCACCACGTGCTTGTAGGCTGCAATAGCATTGTCGTACTGGCGGTCGTTGTAGTACAGCATCGCTTTCTCCAAGGCCGCTTTGCGCGTGAGCGACGAGTTGGGATAGCCCCGGAGCAGACGGTCATAGGCGTCGATAGCGCCCGGGGTATTGTCGCGGCGCAGTTCGGCACGCGCTATCTCGTACAGCGCATCATCGGCATAGTCGGACCTCGGGAAGCGCTGAACCAGTTCGTCCATCTGGTTAATCTTGTCCGCATGACGGTTCAGCAGACCGAAGGTGTAGCCGCGCTGGAAGATTGCGTAGTCGGTGCCGGTAGCGCCGGTCTGAATAGCCTTGGCGTACCATGACTCCGCCTCGATGAAATCGCGGTTAGCAAAAGCGCAGTCGCCCAAACGGTTCAGCGCGTCGGCATAGGTGGCCTGCGTCTTGTCCGCGCGTTCGATGAACATCTGGAAGCGCGTAGCCGCCGCCTTGTATTCCTTGCGCTGGAAATGGATATATGCCTGCAGGTAGTTGGCAATAGCGTAGTTGGGTGAGCCGGCAGCATCTGCGCTGTTGCGGAACGCGCTCAGGGCCTGCGCCGCCTCGTCATAATGACCCAGACGGTACTCGCTCTCTGCCTTCCAGAACCATGCCTCGCGCAGGTAGGTTGCTGCATCTTTCTGCCCTTGCAGTGCCGAAAGCGAGCTGTTGGAAATCAGTTCGTCGAACCACTGCACCGCTACCTGATATTTGCCGTTCAGGAACGCATCCGTGCCCAACTGATAGCGCAGGAACTGCTTGGTTTTGACCATCTCTTTGGTCGGGTCCTCTATGCTGTTTAGCGCGTTCAGCGCCTGAGTATAGTCTTTAGAGTTCATGAAAACCGACGACAACAGCGAATATACTTCGTTGCGGTGCGACGATTTGGGATACTCTTTGAGGAACGATGTGAAAGCCGTAACCGACTCGCCCAGCGCGGAGCCGGACTCGTGGGTCGTCAAGGCGTAGTTGAACATCGCCTCCTCGCGCGTCTTGGCCGAGGTGGGGCTATCCTTGCCCGCGCCGTTGAAACGCATGGCAGCGGAATAAGCCACCTTGGCCGGCTCTTTCTGACTGAGGGCGCGGTAGCAGTGGCCCAGGTGCAGTTGCGTGGACTGCGTGATGGTGTCGTTCAGCGGTTTGACCTGCTTGAGCGAAGTGACCGCGTCGTTGTAGCGGCCTGTCTTGTACTCGCTGATACCCAGCAGGTACATATCCTCCCGCACGGGTTTATCGCCCTGCTCTGCGGACAGGCGTGCGTACTCTTTGAGGTTGACGATACAACTGTCGTACTCATGCTGCTGATAGGCTATCTCGCCCATGATACGGTACAGTTCACTACGGTTGAAGCCTGTGTTCTCGCCTTGGCTGAGCAGCAGTTGAGCGCGCTCCCGCACCTGGTCGTAACGGCCTTGCTGGTAGTAGATCTGTACGATATAGTAAGGCACGATGTGCTGGAACTTGCTGGTTTTCTCCACGGCCAACAGCGCCGGAAGCGCCTTGCCGTAGTTGCCGATGGCGTATTCGGCGTAGCCGTAGTAATACGTGGCCATTTGGGCGTAGGGGCCCTGATGACGATAGATGCTCTCGAACTCACGTGCCGCTGCACGCAAGTCATTCATCTGCAGGTGCGCATAGCCCGCGTAGAAAGACAGGGCGTCCTGATGTTGGCGGAACAACTCGTCTTTCACGGCTTTTGAGAGTTCTTTGCGCGCAGCCCGATACTTGCCGGCCTCCACGCGAAGCACGCCCAGCATGTAATGCACCTCCGAGGCATATGGCGTGTATGGATGCGACGCCAGATACTCCTTCAGGTACTTCTGCGCCAGGGGCTGACGCAGCTCAAACGCGCAGGCTACGAAATAGAAATCGTCCTGATAGTTCTGCAGGTGCGCCTGAGCCGTTGCAAACTGGCCCTGCTGATACAAGGCTATACCTTCGGTATATTCTGCATCTTGCGACGCATAAATATCCGACCATTGCGCCCGCACCGGCAGCAATCCCGCCGCCAATAAGGCTACTATTGCGAGTACCTTTCTCATCTTTTCACAATTTTGCTGCAAAGTTACTACATTTTTTTGGATTATGCAAGGGAAAAGAGAAAAAAGTGTTGTTTTGTGCCAAAATATTTGCATAATCCAAAAATTTGTTATACCTTTGCAGCGGAAAAAATTCTAGTCATACTAGTTAGACTAGTCATTCTAGTCAGACTAGCCATACTAGTTAACCCAAAAAAAACATGGAAGAGAAATCTATTTATAAGAGAGTTGCCAACTACCGAGGACTGCATGTCTATCAAAAAGCAGAAGTGTTGGTGTTGCTAACAGATATCTTTTGCAAGCGTTTTCTTCCTCCTTACGGAGATCGCCGCGTGGATCAGATGAACATGGCAGCCCGTTGTGGTAAACAAAACATCGTGGAGGGCTGTGAAGACGGGCGAACCAGCTCTGAAATGGAAGTTAAATTGGTGAACGTAGGGCGTGGAAGCTTCCAAGAATTGCGTGAAGATTACGAGGACTATTTGAAGCGCAACAAACTGCCCATTTGGGACAATAACCATCCTCGATTCAATAAGATGGTGGACTTCTGCCGCAAAAATAACCTTTGGGAAGCCTATCAGCCACTCGCCGAGACGCTCTCTGCTGAGGAACTCGGCAATCTGGCTCTCACACTATGCCATATCACCGACAAGATGTTTTGTGGGTATCTGGAACATCTGGAAAAAACGTTCCGCGAAGAAGGCGGCATCAAAGAACGTATGCATGCCGTCCGCACCGGCTATCGTCAGGAACAGGATGCCCGTATAAAAGCCCTCGAAGCCGAGAACACCGCCCTCAAACAGCGTCTCGCCGCTCTCGAAAAAGAGCTCAACCAACTCAAGCACAATTAGCCACTCCATTTATGCTAGACAGCCTATCCAGCCTAGCAATACTAGAAATACAAGTTTAACAAGTCCAACTGGAGAAAGGAGAGAAAAGGAAAATGAAAAAGAAAAGGGAAGCACTTCATCGTGCTTCCCTTTGAGTTGATTAGTAGCCTGCGTCGTAGGGGTCAAAGACTCCGCGTTGACCGGGGGCGTAGATTCCACCGGCATTCGGGTCATATGAATTAGTCGGATCGACCGGAACAGTCGGGCTAGAAGTTACAATATCATTCATTTTGATGCTTACGATTTGAAGCATCGGATTTTCATATTTTTTTGTCATAATCGTAATTTTTTTATAAGTCTAATATGTCCAATAGGACTAATAAGTTATTTTACAATGCGACCAAGAGCGTCGTAAACAACACCTTCACGAAGAATGTAGATTTGGCCGTTCTCTAAGAACTTCACAGCCTTTTCTGCCTCTTCAATGGCTTCGATGCTGGTTGCATTATTATTCTCTTCTACTACACGAATAGCAGACGGAGCACCGCCGCCACTTGTCAAATCAAGATATGCCTTGTGAGCAGGTATGATACCTGAAGTCATCTTGAAGAAGCCGGTAGCAGCAGGCGAGCCCTGGTATGCAAGCACATAGGTGTTTGCATTGGCACTAGTTCCTGTAGATCCTATCAGGTCGTTCTCAATGCCTGTCATGTCGAAGGCTGTTGCTGCCGTAGTGGTTACAGTGAAAGAAGCAGCCGAAGATGCCTTGAGAATGACTGCGTGACCTGCGGGAACAACATCAGCATTTGCTCCGCTAAATGCTTTCAGCGTGAGTTCGCCTTCATCGTACTCGCCCCAGTATGCAGTAACTCCGTCCGGCAGACTAACGTTACTTGAGGCATCATAGAATGTGGTGTAGTATAGGTCGGGCGTTGGGATGAGAGTGTATGCGGGTGCTGTGGTGCAGTAGTTAGTATATGAATAACCTCCCGTATATGTTTTTTTATACAATGTTGTTTCGGTTTGTCCGGTCGTATAACATGCAAATCGCGGGCTGCTTCCATTATATTTCAAAACTCTTGAGGTACTTTGAGCATTCTTTATCACACCAGTAGCGCCTGTAATTGTCCATTCTTGTTTTTTGTCAGAAACATCTTCTGCAAAATTTAACTCATTGTTGCTTCCATTATAAGCGAAATATTGGCTACTATTTGTGTGGTAAATCGTATATCCGTTAGTTGACTTTGTGATGACTATTTCATTGTCTGTCATTTCTGAAGTTAACGTACCAATAGCAACAATCTCTCCGTATTTTTTAGAACTTGACGGAGCGCTATACATCCACGTTCCCTTTTTAGTTTCGTCAGTTCCTCCTGTATATGTCGCTCCAAGAATATAAGTGCCGCTCCAATCGTCTTGTGCAGTTGAAACTGCGGTATAACTACTAAATACAAGAGGAGAACCTACTTTTTGTGCGAGAACACAATAATAGGTAATATTCTCTGTTGATGTAGCCTCAGTAACGTATGTTATTCCAGTCTCGCTTGCTTGGGGAGTTAATATAGCAGATGCACTCCAACCTTTATATTCATACCCACCAGGTATTCCACTTGTTGGAGCAACAAAAGTCAAAGCATTTCCTTCCTTAACATTCTCCGTTTTAACAATCACACCATTGACACTCCAATCTATTCTATAAGTGGTAACGGCGGTGAATTTTGCCGTAACGGTAGCATCTGCAGAACCCATAGTGAGTGTGGTTGAAGCATTGTCTTTATTGCCTAAAGTAGCTCCTGTACCACTTACTTCCCATTCCGAGAATTCATATCCAGCTTTTGCCTCTGCAGAAATTGTTGTTGAAAGACCTTCCGTAACCAAGGTTGAACCAAGTGTAACGGTACCGGCGGCACTTGAAGGATATACACTTGAAGACAATGTATATTGTGGGTTTTGTGCAAAGTTGGCGGTTACGGTGGCATCTTCTGTTCCCATTGTGAAGGTGGTAGAAGCCGCGCTGGCATCTGCCACAGAGGAGCCTTCTCCAGATACGGTCCAGTTTACAAAATGATAACCTGCGTTCGGGGTTGCAGAAATGGCTTGGGTTTTTGTTTCCCCTACTTCTGTGTCTGAACTTGGGGTTACAGAACCGGTTGCCGAGGGAGAAACTTCCATGGAAAGGGTGTGTTTGGTGATGGCTGTATACGTAACTGTCACTGCTTGGATTCGGACATGCCCCTTTGTGGCTACATTGAAATACACTGTAGTAGCACTGCCTGCCCATGTACTAGGAGAGCTAGACACAGAGGATGATGTTGTTGAGCCCCCATCATTAACTGAAAAAGAGATTGTGGGCGAATTGTTTTTTGCATAAGTAATGGATACCGCAGTTATCGTATATCCAGAAGCAGTTATTGCCATATTACCACCAGAGTAAACACGAACTCCTGATCCTGTGTTGTAATATGCAGGATCTGTAGAAGATGTTCCTTTATTATAAGTTAAAGTTACATCACCAGAAGTAGTAGATGTTACTTTTTGTTCATTAGAATATCCTTGTTCGGATAATGTAATGGTTTCACTATCCGCCCACGCATTTGAACTTCCCACTATGAGGGCGCATAGCAGGAGCATTGATTTTAGAAAAACCTTTTTCATAACATAAGTTTGTTTGTTTTGTTAGTTATTATTAATAAAGTTATTTGGTTTGCCGCACAGTGCAGCGTATTTGGTGCTTTTCGGTGTGTTCCTGTCAAAGAGGCTACTCTCCCGAGCCGCCTCTTATCAAATAAACATTTTAACTTAACTAACTTCCCGGTTTCCCGGGTAGGGAGAACAAAAACTCCCTTTGGTCTGCCTATTTGAACAGGTACACATTATTTACCAGCGTACACGCATGTACGTTTGTAAGGATCAATACATATAGACACAAAGAAAGGGCGTGAGCTTCTTATTGGTCTGTTCGGGCATCCACTCCCTTGGGTTCCAATGCAAGAAGCCCACGCCGAAACGTGGGCGTCCGCACTTATTTAAGGAAACCCAAATTCAAAATGTGGATGATTGAACAGATTCTTAAATAACGCGTAACGCTATCTTATATGTCTAACAACTTGATTTGTCGGCCGTTAGGCGACGCTCACTTGCGTCGCAAAAGCCGCAATAATCAAATTGCGGGTGCAAAGTTACAACTTTTTTTTGATATGTGCAAGAAAAATCGTAACAAAGTGAAAAATGACAACTATGACTTGGCAAAAGAGGGTAAAAGAGAGGAAAAGAGGGCGGATGGATAAAGTAGGATGGAAGTTGGCTGAAGAAAGAGGGAAGTGAGTTGTCCCAAAACGTAGGACAACTGGAAATGCAGTCTTCCGACGGTAGGAGTATGTAAGATAGTTGCAAGCTCGATCACATGGCAGAATAGTATAATTGAAGGGAAGACAATCCATAAAAACGCAAAAAAGAGTATCGAAACTCCCTATTTGGTCTTCTAAATGAGCTTCAAAAACCTAAAAATCGCAAAAAAACGAGTTTGAAAACTCTTTTTCTGCCAAAACATTTGGTCTATTGAAAAAAAATGTGTAACTTTGCAAAAAATTTCAATAGGATATGAAAGAAGTTAATCGGAAAGACTATATCGACCGCTTGGACCGAAAGCGTGGGAACAGATTGGTTAAAATCGTAACAGGTCTCCGCAGATGCGGGAAATCATACCTGCTGTTCACGTTGTTCCGCCGACATTTGCTAGAGCAGGGCGTGGATGCAGGACATATCATCGCACTCTCACTGGACGATATCGAAAACAGTCATCTGCTAAATCCAAAGGAATTGTATCACTATGTCCTTCAACAGGTTAAGGACAACCAAACGCATTACGTTCTACTTGACGAGATCCAGTTGGTTGATGGTTTCGAGGCGGTGCTTAACGGCTTCCTTCATCGGGAGAACCTTGATGTGTATGTCACGGGCAGCAACTCGCGGTTTTTGTCCACAGACATCATCACTGAGTTTCGCGGCAGAGGTGACGAACTGCGACTAACGCCTTTCCGGTTTGTCGACATTTGTACGCTGTCGGACCAACGCCCCGAAGACCTTCTTATCCAATATTATCGCTTCGGAGGGATGCCTCAAGTTTGGATGAAGGACGACTTCAAAGAGCGTGAACAGTATCTCAAAACGTTGTTCGACCAGGTTTATCTGTCCGATATCATCGGCCGTTATCACCTGCGCGGTGTAGAAGAACTCGGTACTGTGACTGATGTGCTGGCATCGTCTGTTGGCTCGCTGACCAATGTAACGCGGCTGAAAGACACTTTCAAATCGGTATGCAAGAGCAATATCTCACACAACACCATTCGCAGTTACATCGACTATTTGAAAGATTCATTCCTCATCAGCGAAGCACAGCGATATGACATCAAAGGCCGTCAGTATATCGGAGCACAACAGAAATTCTATTTCACCGATCTGGGCCTGCGCAATGCGCGACTACAGTTCCGCCAGCAGGAAGAAGGACATCTCATGGAAAACATGATTTACAACGAACTACTCTATCGCGGATTCTCTGTTGATGTAGGAATCGTACCGGTGGCGCAACTCAATGAAAAACAGAAGGTGGAGCGAAAACAGTATGAGGTGGATTTTGTTATAAACAGTGGAAGTCGTCGATACTATGTGCAGTCGGCATACGAAATGAAGAACGAAGAAAAACGCCAGCAAGAGACGCAGTCGTTCGGCCATATTTCTGACGCTTTCAAGCGCGTTATCGTTCAAAACGATGCTGTTCTTCCGTGGCACGACGACCAAGGCGTCCTAACCATCTCCCTCACAGACTTCCTCCTTCATGATGATGTGTTGGATTGGTAACTAGAGTCTTTTAAGAAAGTAGCCATGCCCTCGTTGGGGCTATCCTGCCCGGCTTTTTAAAAACAACAACGCGCCCCTCGCATGGCAGCGAGAGATATGGTAGGTGTTACGTAGGAGGATGCAAGGTGTATGCAAGGCGGTCTCATAAAACTACGGAGACTTTTGCGAGTTTGTAACGTTTTTAGATGTAAAAGAATTAGGCGGGCAAAAGTGCAGAAAAACACACCCATTGTCAAAAATCGGGGAAGGTGAGATTGATAATCAATGGTTTAAGTGGGCCAAAATGACAATCGTCCCAAGACCGTCTCATGGTGTATGCAAGAGAGTCCCAAGGCCGTTCGAAAAAGAGCCGCTCTTTTGAGGGGAAATGGAGGGTTAAGAGGGTTGCCTCGTTGGGTTGCCTATGCTAACAAAAACGCCCCTCGCATTTCAGCGAGAGGTATGGTAGGTGTTACGTAGGAGGATGCAAGGTGTATGCAAGGCGGTAGCATAAATATATGGATACTTTCGCGAAAATTGCTAGCATTTTTAGCAACCGCCTTGCTACCCTCTCTCTTACTGGTCTTGTCCGGGGTTGGGTAAAGACAAAAAAAGAGGGGCAGCAATTGCTACCCCTCTAAGATATTAGTAGTAGGATTAATAGCTATAATCTTCGAAGTCGCGGAAGCGGTCAGCGCCAAGTTGAACATCTACCGTTCCATTGGAAACGCCCATTGTGCTCGCGCATACGATATCGTTGTTGTTCAAGCGAACAATCTGCAATTCAGCATCAATATACTTTTTCATAATCTTCAAATTTTAAGAGTTTAACACTTTGTCACATCTTGTTCATTAACGTACAACACGACCTGTCATGTCGTAAACAACACCATCCTTTTGGATGAAGAGTTTACCGTTTTCGATGAACTTCACAGCTTTCTCGCTAACTTTGACATTCTGAATGCCAGTAGCATCGTTCTCCTCAAATCGAATCATCGGAGCACCAGTAATAGTGCCGGCGATGAGATAGGCCTTGTAAGGCGCAAGAGTAGTAATCTGTGCACTTGGAACGTAGAAACCAACTACGCTTTCTTTTACACCCAAAACATAAAGCGTATTGCTCGCGCCCGGTTCTACGCTTGCTATCGGCGTAGTGGCAGTTACTCCGTGAAGCAAATTGGGAGTCGGAGCGACGGCATTAGACGCAGAATAATTGAAATAATAAGTATTACTTGATGTTGCCTCCACAATAACGGGGGTTTGGGCAGGGATAACTTGACCAGCATTTATTGCAACAAGAGTGGCGGTTGTACCAGTTACGTCGCTTACGTAGTATGCCTTGCAGTTTGCAGGAACAACTACAGCCTGAGGCAAATAAAGCGAAGACCATAGAGCTGACGAAATTTCAAGAGGATAGTCTCCATATTCAAAGCGAGCATAAACGGTGCCATCTTCTACAGGATTATACGTGTATGTGTCACCCTTCTCCAAACAGATACCACCATTAGCTTCGGAATACCAACCAATAAAGAAATAGCCTGCGGCGATATTACTAACGGTTAAAGTGGTGTTGGCTGTACGAGCTGCTCCAATAGTAGCAGAATAATTACTTCCGCCTTGAGTCAAAGCAGCAGAAGCATTGCTAGCAGAAACTCCATCGTACGTTCCTTCCACGAACTTATACGATGACATGGTAATATTGGCAGGAACAGTTCCTTCCGTCAACTCTGCAAAAACTCCTGCTGTTTCAACAGAGTACTTAATTGTTTGGGTGTTATTGAGAAGAGTGCGGAAGTCATCGTTATAACTCATACTTGGCTTTTCGCCAGCTTTACCAGCATTAACCATTAGATAAGCATTCCCAGAGGCTGCATTTTTCAATTCTTCGTTAATAAATCCGGTATATTCAGATGCATTATTTGCCACATCATCTATCCAATGAGTTCCACTAGTGGCAGATGTATTTCCGACTACACCTATACCCATTGCATCGTCCCAATTAGCACTAGTAGATCCATAGTACAATTTAGTGTGCTCTATATTTGATATATCATAATATCCCTGGTAGTTAGCATGACCTACGCACAGTTTAATTTCGGTTTCGTTCCAACCAGTTGCATCAAAATAAAAACGAGCATCTGATTTGATAGTTTTTTGTCCATACCAAGTTCCTGCGTCGCAATTATAGATGTAATTAGTGTAATAATTATATACTTTAGAACCTGAATATACATCTATGTCGCTAACCCATGACGAACTCAAGAACTTTTTAAACTTCATCACATAAATGTGTTTGTCCGCATGAGTGTTATAACTACCCACGAAAAGTTTTTTACCTTCAAATGTCATACTTGTTCCATTCAAGGAATTCTCTTCGGTGCCCCAACTATCGCCTTTGTCCACATATACTTTCATTGCGTCAAAAGAAGCTGATGCATTAGCCGCACACCCCACAACTAATGTTGAGTAATCGTCAGCCAACACTCCCGTAGAAACCAAGAGCAGAGCGGTCAGAATAAATGTAAATAATTTTCTCATTGTTTTGTGTTTTGTGTTGGCCGAAGCCAACTGGTTAATTATTGATTGTTAGTTTTGTTTTCATGTCATAGGCACACGAAAAAAGCGGAAACCGGTGTGGACCAGATCCGCTTCTTGGGGTGTCTTCGCGAAGGAAGACTTCACTTTTTCTCTTTGGGAGACAACATCGGCTATACAAATACACCTCGCACAACAGCAGGATACACGTATCCCACGAAGGCGATTAACTCGGTAAGCCGTTTATGTTGCCCTGACCGGATTGTGCTTTGAGAAGTCGTGAAATTCCAAGAAACCAGGTCCGCGCCATAAAACGCTCTTTTTATGTCAACTTTCTTTCTCAAGAAAGCGGTGCAAAATTAATACTTTCTTTTCATATATGCAAACAATTTTGGCGAAAAAGTGCATTTTAGTTGCATTTTTTCGCCAAAAAGTAGATTTTCTGGAACAAAAGGGGCTTTTTTGACAGTCAAAGGTCAAAGGACAAAAGACAAGAGAGATTGACGATTGGACGATTTACGATTTGACAAATTATTTACAATTCTAATCTACGCTAACGCTCCGAACGATCGCTTCGCGTGGAGTTAATTGGACAATTTAAAAGTCAAAGGTCAAAAGTCAAAGGTCAAAGGACTTCAGGCCATCCGTTTTTAGTACAGGTCCTTAACCATGTCGCAGAGGTAGCACTCGAGGTTGGTTTTGCCGCTGACGAGTGTTTCCTGCTTGCTGTCGGCAAAGGACTTGGGGTTCAAGCCATGCGCCTCCTCCCAAGTGTCGGGAATGCCGTCGCCGTCGGTGTCGGTAGGAATCGTACCGCCCTTATACTCAGGCCAACCGCCCACATCCGAAGGCGTGTCGATAAGTCCGCCGGTGGAGGTAGTGCCCTCATAGGTGTACTTGCCCTCACGCACCTCGTTCACGATACGCGCGTCGATAGCGTCGCGGCAGAGTGAACAGCCGGCTTTAGTCAGCACAGTCTCGAAGGCCTGCGCCACAGGCTCGGCCGAGTTGAGAGTTGAAAGTTGAAAGTTGAAAGGCGAGGCTGCCTTGATGTCATTCAACTTGGATGCCTCGTCGGGCTGGATGCCCTGCCAGTTGTCGTTATTGACAGCATCGGAACCGAACATATAATTGCCCTCGAGCCACAGTTTCATCGGGTCAACCGAGCCGCCGTGTTTGTTGGTGCAGTTGCTGCAACGCGTCGTGGGGTTACACAGCCGTGCACGCACGCCCTGTCGGGTAGCCGGTCCAGGTTTGTAGTAGTTGCCCACGAAGTTGATTTTCCTGCCTCCGCCGCCATTGCTGCTCCCCTCGCCTCCGTAGGCCGAGTTGCCGCCCCAGTTATAGACCACATTGTTGATATAGTCAATCGGTCCGGCCAGGGTGTTCACGTAGTCGTGGTCGAAACGCGGGTTACGGGAGTCGTGGTGCGCCAGCAGGTTGTGGTGGAACGAGACATTCTCACCGCCCCAGATACCGGCATAGCCGTGCTCGCCTTTGCCGTGAACGGAGTTGCGCAACGACTCACTGACCACACAATACTGCATCGTGAAGCGTTTGTTGCCATAGCAGCTGACGCACTCGTCCACTGACCACGAGCAGCTGAGGTGGTCCAGCACCACATTCTCGCAGTTGTTGACGGAAACGGCATCGTACTCCTTGTTATCCTTGAGACTACCTTTCTCGCCCATGCGGACACGGATAAAGCGCACGATGACGTTGCTACAGCCGTTGATCAGCAGCGGATAGTCGGCCAGACAGATGCCGTCTCCGGGAGCCGTTTGGCCCGCGATGGTGATGTTGCCTTTGGTGATCTCCAGCGGTTTTTTGAGGTGGATAGTGCCAGCCACGCGGAAAAGGACCACACGTGCACTCGGGTCCACCGAGTCCTCCAGCATCGACACTATATACGCCGTGCCGCCCATGCCACCCGTAGCCTCGCAGCCGGCGCCTCCAATGTAGGCACAGGCCGCCTTCAGCTCCGGGTCGTCCTCTTTGGGTTTGTCAGGGCCGGGCTTGCAGGAGAGAAGGAGCAAGGAGCAAAGCACAAAGAACAAAGACCTATTCATGGATTGACAATTTGACGATTTACGATTTGACAATTGATTGACGATTGACAATTGATTGACGATTGACAATTAATTGACGATTGGACGATTTACAATTGGACAATTGATTGACAATTGATTGACAATTTGACAATTGACGATTGGGGCATTTAACAATTGTTATTCGTTGCCGTAACCGTAGTTGTTCCACAAGGCACCGTCGCTGGCAGCTACGTAGCGGTTGTAGATAGGCCAGTACTGGCGGGTCTCCA
>ONXE01000010.1 GCA_900321775.1 uncultured Bacteroidales bacterium | reverse complement strand
TCGAGCACCTGGAGGAGGACGTTGAAGACGTCGGGATGTGCTTTTTCGATTTCATCGAAGAGTACTACGGAGTAGGGCTTACGCCTGATGGCTTCGGTGAGTTGTCCGCCCTCGTCGTAGCCTACGTATCCCGGAGGCGCTCCGATGAGTCGTGTAGCGGAGAATTTCTCCTGATACTCGCTCATGTCGATTCGGGTCATCATATTCTCGTCGTTGAAGAGGTAGTCGGCGAGCGCTTTTGCGAGTTCGGTTTTGCCGACGCCTGTAGTACCCATGAAGATGAAACTGCCGATAGGGCGCTTGGGATCCTGGAGCCCGGCACGTGAACGACGGATGGCATCGCTGACGGCCTGAATGGCCTCGTCCTGTCCGATGACGCGCTTGTGGAGTTCTTCCTCAAGGTGGAGGAGTTTGTCGCGTTCGGATTGTTGCATCTTGGTGACGGGTATTCCGGTCCAGCGGCTTACCACCTCGGCGATGTCGTCCTCGGTGACGGTGTCGTCAATCATGCTTGCACCGTTGGCGTTGAGTGCCTGTTCGGCGGTTTTGATGCGGCTTTCGGCTTCCTGAATCTTGCCGTAACGGAGTTCAGCCACCTTGCCGTAGTTGCCTTCGCGTTCTGCCACTTCGGCCTCGTGTTTCATCTCCTCGATATGCACTTTCTCCTTCTGGATGGTGTCGTACTGCTCTTTCTCCTTTTTCCATTGCTCGCGCATACGCGCAGCCTCAGATTTCTTCTCCTCGAGTTCGGAGTTGAGTCGCTCCAGTTTGGGTTTGTCTCCTTCTTTTCGGATAGCTTCGCGCGCTATCTCGAGTTGCTTGATTTGTCGTTCGAGCGTATCGAGTTCTTCGGGCACGGAGTCCATCTCGAGTCGGAGTTTGGATGCAGCTTCGTCCACGAGGTCGATGGCCTTGTCGGGGAGGAATCGGTCGGAGATGTATCGCGTGGAGAGTTGCACGGCCGCGATGAGTGCATCATCCTTGATGCGAACGTGGTGATGGTTCTCGTATTTCTCTTTGAGTCCACGTAGGATGCTGATGGTAGCGGCCTCGTCGGGCTCGTCCACGGTAACGACCTGGAATCGGCGTTCGAGCGCTTTATCTTTCTCGAAGTACTTCTGATACTCGCTAAGGGTAGTAGCGCCAATGGCCCGGAGTTCCCCACGTGCGAGGGCCGGTTTGAGGATGTTGGCGGCGTCCATGGCACCGCTGGATTGTCCGGCACCAACGAGCGTGTGTATCTCATCGATAAAGAGGATAATTTCGCCTTCGGATTTGACCACTTCGTTGATGACTCCTTTGAGTCGTTCCTCAAACTCACCCTGGTATTTGGCACCAGCGATGAGTGCGCCCATGTCGAGCGAATAGAGTTGTTTTTTCTTCAGATTTTCGGGCACGTCTCCGCGCATGATACGGAAGGCGAGTCCCTCGGCGATGGCTGTTTTGCCGACGCCAGGTTCACCGATAAGAATCGGGTTGTTCTTGGTGCGGCGACTCAGGATCTGGAGGACACGACGGATTTCATCGTCACGCCCGATCACGGGATCCAGCTTGCCGCTCCGTGCACGCTCATTCAGATTGATGGCGTACTTCTCGAGGTTTTCAAGCCCCTGAGATTGTGTTTGATTTTGAGTTGCCATAGTTGTACAAATTTTAGTTTTGCCCCAAGTGAATCAAAATCTCTGCCAAAGGGAGAATGAGGTACATTTTGTCAGTTTCGGCGTTAGGAGTTCTGCCAACTGACTGCCAAAATGGCACGTTCGGAGGTGAGGTGGGTACATTATTTCAAGGAACACTTGCCATGGGGGCGGTATATATCGAGGGTGGAATTTCGGGGGAAATTCCGTAGTGGAGGTGGTAGTGCGGGAGTTCGGAGCCCGTTCGGAGGCCGTCTCATGGTCGACTCATGAATGGCGAGGAGGAATTTTGCGCGTTTTTTGTTGCGCGGTGCAAAGGTACGATGAACATTTGGGGTTTTGCAAATTTTTTGGCAAGAAAATGCAAGAAAAGTGCATTTTTGTGGAATTTTGGGCAAAAAATGATGATTATCTGGAACGGATAGCGATTTTGAGTACTGCTAATCGAATCGATGGGAGGACAGGAGCCAAAGTATACAGAGTATACAAAGTATACATAAACATGTGAGAGTGTGTAATGACGGCTCCTGGTCGGAGATGAATTCATAATATAATATAATAATATTATATATTATTTATATTTATATTATGGCCAATTACCATCAATTACCATTATTCATTGATGTGTATACTTTGTATACTTGTATACTTTTCAATGATATGTGTTAAAACAGACAAGCATGAGGATGTTTCCGGATTCGGGTGAGAATCAGGGAGTTAGGAACAGGCTTAGGGGCGAAATTGCGTATATAGGGGTGAAATCAGTCGGCCTATCGGATGAAATGCATAGCCTGTCGTGGTTCCATGGCGGGAGCGGAAGTGCTTTGGAGCGATCGGAGAACCCATGCCATGTTTCGTGCGAGTTGTCGCATGGTTTGGAGTCCTTCGACGTCGCGTGCGGTTTCGCCGGGGGCGCGGCCGTAGGCGATGTTCCAATACTGGGAAGTGATGACGGGCATGTTGGTCATTTGCAGGGGCATCTGGAGGCTCTGGAACGCAGCAGTAGCGCCGCCACGCCGGCAGACGGTAAGGACGGCAGCGGGTTTGCCCCGGAGATCGCAACTGCGGCTATAGAAGGCGCGTTGCATGATACAGAGTAGAGCTCCGTTAGGTTGCCCATAATAAACGGGTGATCCGAAGACGAAAGCGTCGGCATCGGCGAACTTATCACTGATTTGGTTGCAGATATCGTCATTGAAGACGCAGCCTTTGTGTCCGTCGGGGAAGGCTTTTCCGGCCATTTCGCTACAGCGACCGCAGGCAACACATCCGCGAACAGGTTTGTTGCCAATCCATACTATTTCGGTTTCCAACCCTTCCTCGCGCAGGGTTTTTGCCACCTCTTCGAGTGCAAGACGAGTGTTTCCATCGGCATGAGGGCTTCCGTTAACAAGCAGTACTTTCATGATTTGTTCAATTTTCGTTAAGCGGCCGCAAAGTTAGTGCAAATTTTTGACATATGCAAGTATTTTTGCCAAAAATTGTAGCCAATAGTACATTTTTATCGGAAAATATGCATTTTAATGCATTAAAACTTGCATATGTCATTTTTTTTTTGTACCTTTGCAGTCGATTTGAACAAAAAACAATAACAACAAAACGACAAAGAATATGAAGAAATTGAATTTGTGGGCATTAAGCATTGTAGTAGCGCTTGGCGCGCTGATGACGAGTTGTCTGATTCTGCGCGGAACCACGGTAGTAAAGAACGAATCGGTATATAACTACAAGTACGTGTACGTGATGCCGACGGTAGCGACGCAATCGGTTTACGGTGCGACGGTAGGAACGGGTGGTACGACAGTA
The DNA here is from genome assembly GCA_900321775.1 of uncultured Bacteroidales bacterium. Lineage (GTDB taxonomy): Bacteria > Bacteroidota > Bacteroidia > Bacteroidales > Paludibacteraceae > Colicola. The sequence goes on along the minus strand of ONXE01000010.1, from coordinate 16,649 downwards.
GGTGCGACCACATCGTCGAGTGTAGTGCCGTCGGATATCATTGCGGGTCAGTTTGTGAAGAACGGATTTATTCGCGTGGCAGATGTAAAGCCAGAGACCGCAAGTCAGACGTTGTCAGTAAGCTACAGCGAGACGAACATACGCAAGGTGGGCGGCACGGAAGCGACGGAAGTGACTATTCAGGCCGTGAATGCAGCGACGAATGCGCTGGTGTGCTCGGTAACGGCAGAGGGCAAGTCGAAGACGCAGCAAGCCGAGGAAGTGCGTATGGCGATAGACAGGGCGATGAAGGAGATGATGAAGAAATAAGGGGAAAGCGCTTGTGCGCTTGGCAGCCCCAAAGAGCAATTTTTAGGCAAACCCCTAAAACACTCAATCATAGATTCTTTCCTGCGCTACGCTTCGGACGATCTGCAAGCCGTAGGCACGATGTTTTAGGAGTTTCCTAAAAATCATAGCATCGACTTTGTCGATAGGGCTGCCCGGAGCAAAGCGCAGAATGAGAAGAGGAGAGAGTGGAAAGTGGAAAGTGAAGAGATGAGAGTGAAGTGGTGAAAGGTAAGAAGGAAAAGAATGCATATGAAGAGAAAATAAATAACATGAAAATGAAAAAAGGAATAGTAACAATGCTGGCGTTGGTGGGACTGATGTCAGTGAACGGACAGGAGCAGGACAAGACGCTTCTGACAGTGGACGGCGAAGAGATTCGTCAGTCCGAGTTCATTTATATCTATGAGAAGAACAACCAGGAGACGACCATGGACCAGAAGTCGGTGGACGAGTATCTGGATTTGTTCATCAACTTCCGCCTGAAGGTACATGAGGCCGAGAAGCAGGGACTGGACACGACGACATCGTTCAAGCAGGAGTTGGCGGGTTACCGCGCGCAGGCGACGCCGAAGTATATGACGTACGAAGCCGGCGAGGACTCGATGGCAAGACTGAGTTACGACCATATAGCTCATGACCGCCGCGCTGCGCATATCGCCATTCAGTGCCCGATGAACGCAGACGATTCGACGGTAGCAGCCGCTTTGGCCAAGATCAACGATGCTCGTCTTCGCGTAGTGGAAGGCAAAGCCAAGGAAATGACTCAGAAGGAGATGAAGAAATTAGGCGTTCAGGGCACGAAGATCAAGGGTACGAAGAAGTATCTGGTGAAAGTGCCGGAGGATTTCTTTGCCGTTGCGATGGAAGTGAGCGAAGACCCGGGTTTGCAGCAGAGCAAAGGCGAGTTGGGTTGGATTACGCCGTTCCGTTACGTATGGCCGCTGGAGAAGGCTGTGTATGAGACCGAAGTGGGCAAGGTGTCGGAAGTGTTCCGTACCGGTTTCGGTTTCCACGTAGCGCTGGTGGAAGAGGAGCGTCCGCATATGGAGGTTAATGCACGTCATATCATGAAGATGACTCCGCGTGGCAACGACTCGCTGGCAGTAGTGGCCAAGCAGCAGATTGACTCTCTGCGTTTGCTGTTAGTGAAAGACGGTCGCGACTTTGCCCAGGTGGCCGAGTTCAACAGCGATGACCGCGGTTCGGCCACTCGCGGCGGTGAGTTGGGCTGGTTCAGCCGTGGCATGATGGTGAAGCCGTTTGAAGACGCAGTGTTCGCGATGAAAGATTCGGGAGAGATCAGTGAACCGGTGAAGAGTCAGTTTGGCTGGCACCTGATTCGTCTGGAGGGCAAGCGCGGTGTTCGTCCGTTCAGCGAGATGGAGAATGACCTGCGCAAACAAGTTCGCAGCGACGAGCGTCACAAGGAAGTGGACAAGGCGTTTGTGAAGAAGATTCGCGCCGAGTACAAGTTGCCGGAGACGATGAGCGATGAGCAAGTGCTGCAGGTGGAGAACGCCAATCTGGAGAACAAATATCCCGAATTCAAGAATCTGGTGAAGGAATATCACGACGGTATTCTGCTGTTCGACGTGTCGCTGAAGAACGTATGGGACAAGGCCGCTCAGGATACGACGGGTTTGGAGATATTCTTCAAGAAACACAAGAAAGAGTACAAGTGGGACGGTCCGCGATACAAAGGTTTTGTGCTGTATGGCAAGGACAAAGAGTCGTTGAAGGCAGCCAAGGCGATAGTTCGCGCGGCTAATCCCGACTCTGTGGCCAGCTATATCGAGCACCGCATCAACAACGACTCGGTGAAGTTCGTGAAAGTGGAGCGCGGTTTGTGGCCGAAGGGCGCCAATGCAGCTGTGGACAAACTGCAGTGGAAAGAAGGCGAATGGGCTCCGAAGGAGGACTATCCGGAGGTAGTGCTGGTAGGCAAAGTGCTGAAGGCGCCGGAAGAGTATCTGGATGAGCGCGGCAAAGTGGTTAGCGCTTATCAGGACGAGTTGGAGGCCGCATGGATTAAGGAGTTGAAAGCCAAATATCCGGTGGTGATCAACGAAGAAGCGCTGGCTGAGATCAAGGCCAAATACGCGAAGTAAGACCCTATAAATCCCCCTTAAAAGGGGGATTTAGGTCAAAAGTCAAAGGTCAAAAGTCAAAGGTCAAAAGTCAAAGGTCAAAAGTCAAAGGTCAAAGGTCAAAGGTCAAAGGTCAAAGGACAAAGGTCGAGGGTCGAGAGTCGAGGGTCGAGGGTCGAGAGTCGAGAGTCGCTAAAACGCGTGAGCAGAATAGAATGAAAACAATGTGGAAAATAGCAGCAGTAGTGGTTGTGCTGGTGGGTGTTAATCTGCTGGTTCGGCCGCTGCGTATCCGCATTGACATGACTGACGACCAACAATACAGCCTGTCGGAACCGACGAAAAAGCTGGTAGGCAGTCTGGACGAGCCGCTGGAAGTGACTGTTCTGCTGGAGGGCAAGATGAACGCATCGTTTCTGAACCTGAGGGACGCGGCGGTGCATATGGCCGACGAGATGCGCGTGCACGGCAAAGTGAAGACCATATTGCCGAAGCAAGCCGAAGTGGAGGAACTGGCAAAGCGGCTGAAGCTGACACCTGTTGTTATCCACGAGCGCGCAAAGGACGGGCAGACCGTGCAGACACGTCTTTATCCGTACGCAGTGCTAAGATACGGTGAGAAGACGCGTGTGGTGCCACTGCTGGTGAACGAACGCGGACGCTCCGGTGAGGAGAACGTGAATCGCTCTATTGAGCAGTTGGAGTTTGCGTTTGCCGAGGCGGTGAGTGCGATGAAACGTACGGAGACGCCGAAGATAGCTTTTCTGGAGGGTCACGGCGAGTTGGCAGAGGAGAATGTGCTGGATGTAGAGCAGCAATTGGCGAACTATTTTCAGGTGGATCGCGGATCGCTGACAGGCGAGGACGGGCAGTTGGACGGTTACAGGGCCGTGGTGATTGCTGATCCGCAGCGTGCTTTTTCGGAGGCTGACAAATACGTGCTGGACCAATACGTGATGCGCGGCGGGCGACTGCTATGGGCGCTGAACGGTGTTCGGTTCTCGGACGATTTTTTGGTCGCAGAAGGCAAGACTCCAGTGATTGCGCAGGACCTGAAGGTGCAGGACATGCTTTTCCGTTACGGAGTGCGCGTAGAGCCGGCGCTGGTTCAGGACATGCAGTGTCTGCCTATTCCGGTGGACGTGAGTGAAGATCCTGCCACGCCGAATTTTCAGCCGCTGCCGTGGACTTTTGCGCCGTTGCTGCTGAGTTCGGAAGCGTCGCCTGTGACCACCAAGTTGGGTCAAGTGAGCGCTACATTTTGTTCGCCTGTTTCGGCAGTGGGCGATGAGGAAGCCATCCAGCGCGAAGTGCTGTTGGCCACGTCGTCGCATTCGGCCCTGACGGCGACTCCTGCTCAAGTGGACCTAAGCGATTTGAACCCCGATGCGAGCCGTTTTGTTCACCGGTTCATTCCTGTGGCGGTGCTGATGGAGGGCGTGTTCCCCTCGCTTTTTGCTCATCAGATGCTTCCGGAGGGAGTGAGCAGTACTATAGCCAAACGTGCAGAATCGGAGCCGACCCGACAGATAGTGATTGGTGCGGGTTCGGTGATTCGTAACGAATGGCAACAGGGCCAACCCCTACCCTGCGGTTTTGACCGCTACACACAGATGCAATTCGCGAACCGCGATTTTATCGTGAACAGTGTGCTATATCTGACCGATGACGAAGGCTTGATCCCGCTGAGGCAAAAGAGCGTAGCACTACGCCTGCTGAATGACCAGAATGCGCGGGAAAACAGACTGATGATACAATTGTTGACCACATTGTTGCCGCTGCTGCTGCTTGGCCTTGTGGCGGCTGTTTATATACCAATACGCAAACACAAATTTAGTTATACAACATGAAACGCATCTTTTTATCACTGGCAGTGCTCTGTTCTGTGAGCCTGTTTGCCAAAACGCCGAAGCACGAACCGGCGTATTACCTTTCGTATGCCCGTTTGTTCGCCACGAGCCAGATGGAACACTATCCGGAGTTGTGGCGCACCGACAATGTGAAAGCACCGAAATGGGACTACACTCAGGCACTGGTAGCAAAGGCGATGTTGCAGGCCTATCAGGCTACGGGCAATGATGCTTATTTCGACTACGTGCTGAAGTTTGCCGAGGAGTTTATCGATGACGAGGGCAATATCAAGACGTATAAGATGCATGATTTCAATATAGACCGCGTGAACGGCGGTTCGTTCCTGTATGTGCTGAACGACATCAAGCCGGACAAGCGCTGGGAACTGGCCAATGACCGTTTGTTTATGCAGTTGACGGAGCATCCGAGGACGAAGGAGGGCGGTTTCTGGCACAAGAAAATCTACCCGCACCAGATGTGGCTGGACGGGCTGTATATGGCAGAGCCGTTCTATATCCGCTACGCCGTGGAGCACAATATGGACAAGTGCGTTCAGGATGTAGCGACGCAGTTCCGGCTGGTGGACAAATATACGTACGACAAGAAAACGGGATTGAACTACCATGGTTGGGACGAGAGTCGCGAGCAGAAATGGAGTAACCAGGAGACAGGTTGCTCGCCGAATTTCTGGAGTCGTTCGATGGCGTGGTACGTGATGGCGATGGTGGATGTACTGGACTATATGCCTGAAGGTGAGAATCGAGAGATGCTGCTGAAGATGCTGAAGCGTACCGCGAAGAACCTGCTGAAATATCAGGACAAGAAGACGCATATGTGGTATCAGCTGACAGCGTTGCCGAAGGAGAAGGGCAACTACCTGGAGTCCACGTCGTCGGCTATTTTCTGCTACGCCTTTGCCAAGGCAGCCAACCGTGGTTATCTGCCCAAGAAATACAAGAAAGAGGCGCAGAAGATTTTTGACGGAATGGTAAACAACGTGTTTGTTTTCCAGGACGACAAGACCATCTCGCTGGAGAACTGCTGTGCAGTAGCCGGTTTGGGCGGCAAGCCCCGTTATCGTGACGGCTCGGTAGAGTATTACCTGAGCGAACCGATTATCAAGGACGACCCGAAAGGTATCGGCCCGATTATTATGGCTGCTATTGAATTGTCGAAACCAATAGAAAAGAAATAAGTTTTGAAACGCATTTTATTTGTCATAGTGATTCTTGCTTCCGTCGTACTGAGCCAGGCGCAGACGTTCGACTACCCTATTCGCGTGGTGAACGGGCAGGAAGTGTATGAATACCCCGTACAGAAAAGCGAGGGGTTGTACCGCATCAGCGTCAATTTCGGCGTTACGCAAGAGGAACTAATCAAGCTCAATCCGGAACTGAAAACCACCGGATTGAAATACGGGCAGACTATTCTCGTGCCTGTAAAGAGGAATCAGGCTCCGCCGAAAGACTCGGCGCTGCCGTTAGCGAAACGTGACACCGTGGCTCCCGTGAAAGCTGACACCATGCCACGGCTGAAGAAAGAAGTGTTTACAAAGGGAGAGGTGCTAGCGAAGAGAGTGCCGTTGGATGAGAAGCAAGACGTGATGCCGATGCCTCTACCCAAACAGGCGTTCAAACAGGGGAATCCGAAACCTGAGGAGGAAGTGTTCTTCGAGGAGGACACGATGTTTGTTCTGGAAGCCGAGCCGGTAGGGCCGAGCCATGTTTTGCGTTTGGCGCTGTTGCTGCCACTTCAGGCTGATGCACAGATGTACGATGTACGCATGGAGCGTTTTCTGAAGTTCTATGAAGGCGTGCTGTTAGGTTTGCGCGAGGAGAAACGCGCGGATTGGAAGTTCGAAGTATATGTGTACGACGTAGGCAAGACCGAATATAAACTGCGCAAAACGCTGGCTTTGCCTGAGATGGCGGAGATGAGCGCCATCATCGGACCTGCATACAGCGAACAGATTCCCGCCGCCAGCGAGTTTATGAAACAACACGGAATCATCTGTCTGCTGCCGTTTACCAATGGCGTGGATGGTTTGGAGAGCAATAAGTATCTGCTGCAATACAATCCCGCAGTGCCGGAAGGAATGCGAGTGGTACAGTTCAAGCGGGAAGTGGATGGCAATTGGGCAGATTTTGACGGTTTGATGAGCACCTATTTCGGGGTACACGCTCCCTCGCAATCTCGTCCGAGATATGATATTTTGGGCTATGATTTGACGAAATACTTTGTTTCCGCGGTGTTGAATGCCCTGCAAGCAGAGAATGACGAAGCTTGGCAACGAGCCCTTGAAACCGAATATGACGGCCTGCAATCGACGATGCGTTTCCAACGTGTGGGAGAAGGCGGGTTTATGAATACGCCGTTGCGCGTTATGCCCAGAGTAACAGCGACGAGCAGTGAGACAAACGACGAACAGAAGTGAAGCGAACCGCACTGACCATATTGACCATTTTGCTTTGCGTGGCAGGTTTGGCTCAACCCAAACTGCAGCGTGAGGAGATGTATGTGGGTGCTCATGGTGGCGCCATTGCCTCGATGTACCGTTTTACTCCTCAAGTCACGCAAACCTGGAAGCATCCGTTTCTGGGTTGGAACGCCGGTTTGGTTTACCGTTATGCAGGCCACAAAGTGTGCGGTATGCAGGTGGAAATCAACTACATGCAGCGCGGGTGGTATGAGCCGGAGACCGATTACACGCGTCAGCTGGACTACATAGAAGTGCCGTTTCTGATGCATCTGTATTTCGGCAAGAGAGCACGCGGTTTCTTCAATCTGGGTCCACAGATCGGCTACTGCATTTACTCCTCGGAAAAAGGTAATGTACCGGAGATATACGACATAGCCAGGAAGGCAGGAGCCAATTCGAAAAGCGCACACCAATATGCGAAGATAGAGAAACCTTTTGACTGGGGTCTGGCCGCCGGATTAGGTTTTTACTACCGCAGCAAATACGCCGGTGTGTACCAGCTGGAGGCACGGTTCAACTGGTCCTTCGGCAATACGTTTAACGACAGCAAAATGGACTATTTCGACTATAGCAACCCCATGTCTTTGTCGCTGAACTTTGCCTACATGTGGCAGGTGAAGTGAGAGTTGAGAGTTGAGAGTTGAGAGTAACAACAAAACACAATATAAAATATGAAGACAAACTACGAAATCCGCTACGCCAGCAATCCCACGGATGCCAAGGCGTATGACACTACCCGACTGCGCAAAGATTTTCTGATTCAGAACCTCTTTGTAGCAGACGAAGTTAACATGGTTTATTCGATGTATGACCGCATGGTTGTAGGCGGCGCCAAACCCGTCAACGAAGAACTGCTTCTCGAGGCCATCGATCCGTTGAAAGCCGAGCATTTCCTGACTCGCCGCGAGATAGGCATCTACAATGTAGGTGGTGCAGGTTTGGTGAAAGTAGGAGACGAGGTTTTTGAACTGGACTACAAAGAGGCACTCTATCTGGGTCGCGGCGAGAGGGATGTGCATTTTGTTAGCAAAGACAAACAGCATCCTGCTCTGTTCTACTTCAACTCGTGCACGGCACATATGACGTATCCCGACAAGAAAGTGACGAAAGCTGATGCCGTAGTGGCACACATGGGCTCGCTGGAGATGAGCAACGAGCGCAACATCAACAAGATGATTGTCAACCAGGTATTGCCTACCTGCCAACTGCAAATGGGTATGACGGAGCTGGCTACAGGTTCGGTTTGGAACACCATGCCGGCGCACGTTCACAGCCGCCGCATGGAAGCATACTTCTACTTCGAATGCCCCGAAGACCAGGCTATCTGCCATTTCATGGGCGAAGTGGACGAGACGCGCCATATCTGGATGCACAACAACGAAGCCGTGCTCTCGCCTGAGTGGTCGATTCACTCGGCTGCCGCTACGCACAACTATACCTTCATTTGGGGTATGGGCGGCGAGAATCTGGACTATGGCGACCAGGACTTCAGTTTAATCACAGATTTGAAGTAGGACCTTATAACGACATAACGAGATATCGAGATAACGAAATAACAACAAAACACAATACAATTATGACAAACATGTTTTCATTAGAGGGTAAGAACGCGTGGATTACCGGTGCTTCTTACGGAATTGGTTTCAATATCGCCAAGGCTTTTGTGGCCGCCGGCATTAAGAACATCATCTTCAACGACATCAACGAGGCAGCCCTGGAGAAGGGTCTGGCCAACTATGCTGCTGAAGGTATCAAGAACGTGCACGGCTACGTGTGTGACGTGACTAAAGAGGACGATGTGAAGGCTTTGGTGGAGAAGATTCACAACGAGGTTGGGCAAATCGATATCCTCGTGAACAACGCAGGTATCATCAAACGTATCCCTATGCACGAGATGAAACGTCAAGAGTTCCAGCAAGTAATTGATGTGGACCTGGTTGCTCCGTTTATCGTCAGCTCGGCTGTGCTGCCGGAGATGATGGCGCGCAAGGAAGGCAAGATCATCAACATCTGCTCGATGATGTCGGAGCTGGGCCGCGAGACCGTGAGCGCATACGCTGCTGCCAAGGGTGGTCTGAAGATGCTTACCCGCAACATCTGCTCGGAGTACGGCCAGTACAATATCCAGTGCAACGGCATCGGCCCGGGTTATATCGCTACACCGCAGACCGCTCCGCTTCGTGAGCGTCAGCCGGACGGCAGCCGTCATCCGTTTGATTCGTTCATCTGCGCCAAGACTCCTGCAGGTCGCTGGCTGGATCCGTCGGAACTGGGTGGGCCGGCTGTGTTCCTCGCTTCTCACGCTTCGGATGCTGTAAACGGACATATTCTTTACGTGGATGGTGGTATTCTCGCCTACATCGGCAAACAACCGCAATAAACGGAGAGTCTCCTTCAACTACTACATGATGAAAAAAACTCTTTTTATACTTTTGGCTATCCTGCTTGCGGGCTGCTCGGACACTGTGGTTAAAACCATTACGGTTACGAACCCCAGCGACGACTACCGCGAGCATGAAGCCGTCTCGCTACCCCTTAGCGACCTTCATGAGACCATTGACAATTTTTCCAACCTCATTCTGAAGGACGAAGAGGGTAACGAATTGCCGTATCAGCTGGTGACTTATCCGGAATCCGCTCTACTGTTCTTTGCCACTACCAAAGCGCATTTCTCTTCAAGATACATGTTGGTGAAGGGCGAGCCTCAGGCCGTTAAGCCTTTGGTTCATGCACGTTTTGTGCCGGAGCGCAAGGATGATTTCGCCTGGGAGAACAACCTGGCGGCTTACCGCATGTACGGCCCGGCTTTGGCTCCGGAGAATCCGTCTAACGGTGTGGATCTATGGCTTAAATGCACTGACGAACTGATAGTCGATTCGTTCTACTATCGCGAGCATGAGTTGCATCTGCCTTATCATGTCAACTACGGCAAAGGTTTGGACTGCTACAAGGTGGCGCATACGCCGGGCTGCGGTGGCTGGTTCCCTATGGCGGGAGGCAAACCTCAGATTGGCTGTCAGTACGACCGTTGGGAGATTGTTGACGAAGGTCCGCTCAGCGTGACGTTCCGTCTCTACTATGACCACTATCCTCTCGCTGACCTCGATTCAACAAAGGTAAAGGCGACAATGACGATCACGTGTACAGCTTATCAGCAGTTGTGCAAAGCTGAAGTCTGCGTGACTCATCCTGAGGAAATGGAACTGGGCGCCGGCATCTTCATGCACACCGCGACGAGCAATCCTGATATTCCATTGGCAGGAGCTCCGCAATTGTGTGTAAACGGCGGTTATATCGCCTATGCAGAGAATGCTGTTTCGGACGCGGGAGAAGCACAGGGCCGTAACTATGCTGCTGTGGTGATGCCGGAGATGAACCGTTGCTATGCGGAAGATAACACGCTTATCGCCATATCCGAAGAGAAACAGAGCATGACGTACTGGTTCGGCGGAGGCTGGTCGGAGTGGCAATATCCTACGGACAGCGACTGGTTCTCGAAGGTCGGTTATAACGTTCGTCTGGTACGCGAACCTTCCGTTATTACGATTGAATAACAAGAACGATTATATGGGAAAAATTATTTCTATCGCTAATCAAAAAGGCGGTGTGGGCAAAACCACTACCGCCATCAATCTCTCCGCAGGTTTGGCTGCAGAGGGGAAACATGTGCTGCTTATTGATGCAGACCCGCAGGCCAACGCTTCCTCGGGCTTGGGTGTGGATATCCGCAACCTGAACCACACTATCTACGAGTGTCTGGTTTCAGACTTGGATCCCAATCCCGCTATCCGCTCCACGGAGGTGAAGAACCTCGACATCATCCCGTCGCACATCGATTTGGTGGGCGCAGAGATCGAGATGCTTCAACTGGAGAATCGTGAATTGGTGCTCAAACGCACACTGTCGCGCATCAAGAAAAAGTACGACTACATTATCATCGACTGCTCGCCCTCACTGGGACTGATTACGGTCAACTGCCTAACTGCTTCGGACTCGGTGATTATTCCCGTTCAGGCCGAGTTCTTTGCTCTGGAGGGCATTGCCAAACTGCTAAATACAATCAAGATTATCAAGTCGCAACTCAATCCGAATCTGAAGATTGAGGGCTTCCTGGTAACGATGTACTCGGCTCAGTTGCGTCTGTCACAACAGGTGTATCAAGAAGTGAAGAGGCACTTTGGCGAACTGGTCTTCGACACGGTTATTGCACGTAATGTGCGTTTGTCGGAAGCACCCTCACACGGTTTGTCTGTTATTGACTATGACCCGACAAGCAAGGGCGCACGCAACTACCGTCAGTTAGCGCGAGAAATAATGAGGAAAAACAAAGGGAAAGAATAGTAGCATACTAGTTGAACAGGCATTATGACAATGAAAAAAACCGGGCTTGGACGAGGTTTGGATGCGTTGATTGACACCTCACATGTGGACACGGTGGGCGCATCGTCTATCAACGAGGTAGATATCAGCAAGATTGTTGCCAACCCCAACCAGCCCCGACACACTTTTGATGAAGAAGCGCTGACGGAACTGGCCTCCAGTATCCGTGAGCATGGCGTGATTTCGCCTATTACGTTGCGCAAGAACGATGACGACACCTACATGATCATTGCGGGCGAGCGCCGTTTTCGTGCCAGCAAGATGGCGGGGTTACAGACTATTCCCGCTTACATCCGCACCGCCAAAGACGAAGAGGTGATGGAATGGTCATTGGTGGAAAACATCCAACGCGAGAACCTGGATGCCATCGAGATTGCACTTGCATACCAGCGTCTGATGGACGAATACACATTGACGCAGGAACGCCTTTCTGAGCGAGTGGGCAAGAAACGCGCAACCGTGGCCAACTATCTGCGCCTTTTGAAGTTGCCGGCAGAGATTCAGATGGGACTCAAGGAGAAGAAAATCGAGATGGGGCACGCCCGCGCTATTTTGGCAGCCAAATCTGCTGAAGCGCAGTTGGCATTGTACAAACGGATTATCCAGAAGAATCTGTCGGTTCGTCAAGTTGAGGAACTGGCAGCGCAGGCCGATGAGAGCGAAGACAAGGGCAAAGAACAAAAGACCCGAGTCCAGTCTGCTTATGCCACCCAAGCCAAACAAGTGGAGCAACTTTTGGGAACCAAGTGTTCTATCAGTATCGGCGCAAAAGGCAAAGGTAAACTGGTGATTCCATTTGCGTCGGAGCAAGCTCTTAACGATATTCTCAAGCATATTCAGTAAGGGTTGAGACGCTGGTTGCTCATATTGATTTTATGCGGCTTGTGTTTGGGACTCAAAGCACAAGACACAACGCGTGTGACAGGACAAGATTCTGCCGCAGTGGTGTTGTCACACCGTGACAGCGTGCGTCTGTATTGGAAACCCGATGCCATGCGAGCCGTATGGATGGGCGCGATTATTCCCGGCTATGGGCAGATATACAACCGCTCGTATTGGAAACTGCCTATTGTGTACGGAGCATTCTTCGGTTGTGCCTACGCTATCACGTGGACCAACGGCATGTACACGGACTACAAAACGGCTTATCGCGACATTCTCACCGACCGCGACAACGGAACACGCTCAGAAGACCCCGACAAGTCCTATATAGCGATTCTGCCGGATGGCTACACCATCTCGCGAGTGGGTGGTTTTGATACATGGACGACTACGCTCAGTAACCAGCAAAACAGGTATAGACGCTATCGCGACTTGTCTATAGTGGCCGCAGTGGCGGTATATGCGTTGTCGCTCATTGACGCGTACGTGGATGCTCAACTTTTTGACTATGACATCAGCGACGATTTGAGTCTACAATTGGACCCAACCCTTAACCATGACCCGTTCGGCACCAGTGCTGAACTACATTTAGCTTTTAATTTCTAATGAAAAAAGTATTTCTTTACATATTCCTCTTATTAACACCTATTGCTTCGGCACAGATTACAACAGACACGCTGGCAGATGCTGTCGACTCCACTGAAATACTGATGTTGGACGACCTGATAGAGCCAATGGAAGAGGAGGAAACAAGTACTGTTACCATCAACTATCAGCTGACAGACCTCGATTGCCGACTCATGGACTGGGCGATGGAATGGCTGGACACAACCGCATGCGAGTCTGCGCCATCCACGATAACGCTGACAGAAGAAGAGATGCGTAAAAAACTGGCTGCCTTGCCCTGCGTCATCGAGATGCCATACAATACAGTGGTAAAGCGGTATATCGAGATGTATCTGGGCAGACCAAAACAGTTGGCCGCACTCAAACGCCTCAGCGAATACTATTTCCCTTATTTCGAAGACCAACTGACCACGAGAGGATTGCCCCAGGAACTGAAATATCTGGCAGTAATTGAGTCTGCACTAAACGCCAATATTTACTCACGTGTAGGCGCAGCCGGCTTGTGGCAGTTTATGCCTTCCACTGGTAAGCACTACGGGCTGGAAGTCAATTCACTGATTGACGAGCGATTGGATCCGTATAAATCTACCGTGGCAGCTTGCCGAATGCTGCGTTCCCTATACCGCGTGTACGGCGACTGGAATCTGGCTATTGCATCATACAACTGCGGGCCCGGTAATGTCAACCGCGCCATTCACCGCTCAAACGGAAAGAAAGATTTCTGGGAGATCTACCCGTGGCTTCCGGCTGAAACGAGAGGATATCTGCCTTGTTTCATCGCTGCCACATTTGTACTATCCTACGCCGACGAATTCGGAATCTGCCCGGAGAACTTGGTGGAAGAAAACAAACTGACACACAAGCAGCAACTGATGCCGTTGTTAGTGGACACAGTGATGACCGACAAACGGCAACACCTCAAACAGACAGCTGATGTAGTGGGTATTCCGTTAGAAGAACTGCGCAAACTCAATCCGCAGTACATGAAAGACATTATCCCCGGCGGGAAAGCTTATCCGCTGGTATTGCCGGTAGAACTGGTAGGCGCATACATCGACCTGCAAGACACTATTGTCAAGTACATGGCAGACTCGCTGATCAACAGCCGCCGCGAAGAGATTCAGCAAGCTCGTGTCACACCTAACGCGCGCACGCATAAAGTAAAGAAAGGTGATACGTTGGGCGGCATTGCCAAACGATACCACTGCACCGTCAAGCAACTGCAAACCTGGAATGGCCTCAAAGGCACAAACATCCGCATAGGACAAGTGCTGAAGATCAAGAAATAAAAACGATGGGAGAAATCAAACGCACATACTACTCTATCCGTGAGGTCAGCGAGATGTTTTCTTTGCCCTATGGCACACTTCGGTTTTGGGAGAAGGAAATCAAGCAGTTGAAACCGCATACCGAGCACCAAACCCGGTTCTATTCAGAGAAAGACTTGGAGGTAATCCGACGAATCATCTATCTGCGTTCGCAAAACGTGCCTGTGGCAGACATCAGCCGCAGGCTTACGCTGGACAGCAAAGGCGTGGACACGCGTCGCAGCGCCTACGAACTGCTGCAGGGCATCCGGGAAGAACTCGTCGAGCTCCGCGAGATGCTCTAACTCTAAACGCTAAACTATAAACTCTAAACTAAACTTTACCGGTATTTGCTTTCATCGCAATCACCCAACAGCGAGAGGTAACTTTCGTAACGTGAGGGTGCTATGCGGGCATTTTCCACGGCTGCAAGGACGGCACAGTTGGGTTCGTTCGTGTGCGTGCAATTGCCAAAACGGCAATTCTTGGAAGTAAGAAAAATCTCCTTGAAATAATGTCCAACCTCCTCACGCTGCATATCGAAGGTGCCAAATCCTTTGATGCCCGGAGTATCAATGATGGCCGTATCAGGTGAAAGAAAATACATCTCGGAGAAAGTGGTAGTGTGCATTCCACGGTCGTGGGCATCGCTGATAATGCCGGTACGGGTCTTTTCCTCGCCAAAAAGGGAGTTAAGCAGAGTGGACTTGCCCACTCCCGAGTTTCCGCTTAACAACGTCGTCTTGCCCGAAAGTAATCCGTCCAACTCATGATCCAAACGGGTGGCTGAGATGCAATAAACAGGATAACCTATCTCTGTGTATAGCAGACGCATGTATTCAAGCTCCGCCATGTCGTCCTCGTCATACAGGTCTATCTTATTGAAAACCAACGCCGCAGGCACACGATATGCCTCGCACGTAGCGAGGAAGCGGTCAATGAAAGTAGTGCTTGTCTTGGGATGGTTGACAGTAACCAGCAACGCTACCTGATCTACGTTGGCTGCGAGGATATGCGATTGCTTGGACAGATTAGTGGCACGTCGGATGATGTAGTTGCGTCGGTCACAAATGTCTGTAATCCAGTTCGTTCCGTCCGGAAGCGACTCAACTGTAACTCTGTCACCTACAGCCACAGGATTAGTGGAACGTATTCCTTTGATTCGGAAGTTCCCTTTGACATGCGCCTCTACGGTGCTGCCGTTTTGCAGCAACACACCGTAGGCGCTTCCTGAGGATTTGACGATTAGTCCTTGCAAACCTTATACCGTCATGATTTCTTTTTCCTTGGCCGCATACAGCTCATCTATTTTCTTGATGAACTTGTCATGCGTCCTCTGGATATCGTCCTCAGCGTCCTTCTCTGCATCCTCGGGCAGGCCGTTCTTCTGCAGTTTCTTGAACTCCTCGATGGCATCGCGACGCGCATTGCGCACTGCCATTTTGGCCGTTTCGGCCTCTCCTTTGCATTGCTTAGCCAGGTCACGACGACGTTCCTCGGTCAACGGAGGCATAGTCAGACGAATCAGTTCACCGTTGTTGGACGGCGTAAGACCGATGTTGGAGTTAATAATAGCACGCTCAATCTCACCGATGAGTTTCTTCTCCCAAGGCTGAATGGTGATTGTGCGTGCATCGGGAATAATAATGTTAGCCACACTGCTCAGCGGTGACATCGTGCCGTAATAGTCCACTTTGATAGGGTCAAGTAGCGACGGCGTAGCCTTACCGGCACGAATGTGACTCAGCACATCGTCCAAATGGCGAACTGCAGATTGCATCTGCTCTTCTGCTGCTTCATGGCAGATTTGTACTTCTTCTTGCATAGTACTGAATATTAGGGTTTTACGAGTGTTCCAATTTGTTCGCCCCGCATAACGCGGAGCAGGTTGCCCGGTACATCCATGTTGAACACATAGATCGGCATGCCGTTCTCCTTACACATGACAGTGGCGGTCAGGTCCATCACCTTCAGTCCGCGACGAATGACTTCGTCATATGTGATTTCTTCAAACTTGGTTGCAGTCGGGTCTTTCTCCGGGTCAGCAGTGTAAATGCCATCCACTCGAGTGCCCTTCAGCATCACTTCGGCTTCTATCTCTATAGCCCTGAGCGAGGAGCCAGTGTCCGTCGTGAAATACGGGTTACCCGTACCGGCTGCCAGGATGACCACATTACCTTTGTTCAACAGGCGGATGGCCTTGGCTTTGCTGTAAAACTCGCCAATGGGCTCCATACGGACGGCCGTTAAAACTCTGACTTTCTGTCCGATAGCCTCAAGGGCTGACGAGAGGGCGAGTGCATTTATAACTGTGGCAAGCATGCCCATCTGGTCTCCTTTAACACGGTCAAAACCTTTTTGGGCACCACTCAGTCCGCGGAAGATATTTCCACCACCGATGACGATTCCCACCTGTACACCCATGTCCGCAATCTGCTTGATTTGCTCTGCGTACTGACTGAGCCGTTCCTCATCGATGCCATACCCTTTCGCCCCCATGAGCGATTCGCCCGACAACTTCAAAAGAATTCTGTTATACATATCTATCCGTTACTTTTATTTCTTTTCAAAAACACTTGTCTTCACTCCTTTTCTCCTTTTCACTCCTTATACCACGATGCATACATTGCGTAGTTATGCGCAATCTTGCTGTTGATCTCCTCGGTCTGCGAAGGGTCGGCTTTCTTGATGAACTTGGCAGGCACC
>ONXE01000179.1 GCA_900321775.1 uncultured Bacteroidales bacterium | reverse complement strand
AAAAAGTATATTAATGCAGAATTGCAGATTGTTCGTTTGAACAACAACGACGTTATCGTCACCAGCATGAACACTCCCAACAACCAAGTGGGCAACGGTGTACAACTTTCGCCGGAGCGCCGCAAGAGTATTTGGGACTAAATAGATCTTTATCATACTTAACATCAAAAAAACATTGCAGCGGGCTGTGAAGTCCGCTGCTTTTGATAAGATGACTACTGTGCATTGCTCTGCCTGAGGTATATAGAATCTATTATGACATAAAAAACACCGTTTTTGATTGCCGAAAAAGTACGGAACTCATTTTACCTGCTTGATTCTTCCTGGTAGTTGCAGGCGTTTGGCAAACGCCGCCCTTTCTTTGTCAAGTGCGCAGGCTGTCAGTCCTGCATTCTTTCTCCGCGCCGGCTCGCCCTCTCTCCTCGCAGATTTGCTCTTTCTTTGTATTACGTCCGAATAGTATTCGGACATCGGCTCCGCCGACCTCTACCTCGTTGTCTTGTGTCCTGTTCTTTCACATTGTCAATTATGCGAGATGTCATCTCGCCCTCTCTTTATATGGATTTTTGTATTGTCCGACTGCACCGTTTCCCCCATTCTTTCTCTTTGCTCTATTTTTTGTAATACCCTTTTCGCACACGAAATGGTTATCCGGAACATCGTGGAGGAAAGCACATGTAGTGATCGTCCGAAGCCTAGCAAGTAAAGAAGCAATTTCAAACAGCGCAGCGTTCCCACACTGCCCCCCGCTCTCTGTGAGCCGCATTTGTCCAAACTGCCACACCACCACCCATCACGTTCTTTGCTCCTTAGACTGATTTATGTCTCCTTATATCAGTTTTATGTTTATGTATGCCTGTCCCATATCTGCTTTATATCTGTCTTTAGTCTGTCCTATGTTCGTTTTGTGTTTATTTATGTCTGTCTTTATTCCTAAAGTTCACGCTTTTTTGAACGAAAATCACCTTTTTTCACCCCAAACAACATTTTTCTCGAACAATATTTGCACATTTCATTTATTTTCACTACCTTTGCACCTGCTTTTATATAAATATCTCTAGGTGATTCGTAGGAGATTTCTATGTTATTCCTATGTGATTTGTATGTAATTCATATGTAATCCGTACATTATCCATAGATTATCTATAGGTAAACCATATGCGGTATCTATACGATTAATATGCCACCTATATGCGATCACTACGCCACCGACCTCTAATAAGAACAGTAATATAAACAACAAACAACAACAATTATGGCTGGTTTCAAAACTGATGCAATTCTTGACGAACTCCACGGAGCGATCGTCAAAAAAGGAGTCATTTTCCGTCAAAAACGTATCCGCAACTCAAGCGGCAAATGCATTAAGAAATGCAAAAAAGAGGCATACAAGGTCGATAATCCGCGCAATTTCGACAAGCACCCTCAGGTCGGTAACGAACTCGTAAACCGCCAAGCTTTCCAAAATGCCATCTACCGCACCCGCGACATTATTGCTGTCGCCAAGAACAGCGCCGATGCCACCCCCGGGCAACTCGCCGAATACAACAGTTGGAAGGCTCGCTTCGAAGCGCAACTGCCTGGCAATAAGGGCAGTCGGCCTGATCCTGAAGCCCCTTTTTATCCGCATTCAATCAAACAAAAACGCTACTACCAACTCAACACGTTCATCCGAGCCATCATCTACCACCAACTCAAGTCCCTCAACTAACTGCCTCCTGATTTCCATGACAAAAATACACGTATTCTGACTGAAAAAGCAGCAAAAATGCCCCAAACTCTTGCATATGTCAAAAAAAAGCAGTAATTTTGCAGACGCAATTTAACAAATATGGCAAAAATAGGTGTTTTTGACAGTGGTTATGGCGGCTTGACAATCTTGGAAAAGATGCGTCACGCGTTGCCGCAGTACGACTACATTTACCTGGGTGACAATGCGCGAACCCCTTACGGAACGCGGTCGTTTGAGGTCATTTACGAGTACACATGGCAATGTGTGCGTCACTTGTTGTTGCATGAGAACGCCGCGCTGGTGGTAGTGGCTTGTAACACCGCTTCGGCTCGGGCGTTGAGGAATATCCAGCAGCTGGATTTGCTGAAGATTTGGGAGCAGGACGGGAGCGATGTGAGGCGCGTGCTGGGTGTCATTCGTCCCACCGTAGAGCGCGTGAGCGCGTTCACACGAAGCAAGCATGTGGGTGTGCTCGCTACGCCCGGAACGGTGGCTTCGGAGTCGTATATTCTGGAGTTGGAGAAACAGGACCCGAGTCTGATAGTGACGCAGGAGGCTTGCCCTATGTGGGTGCCGCTGATTGAGAACGCCGAGCATACCGGCGACGGAGCGGACTATTTCGTGAAGAAATATGTGGATGAGATTCTTTGTCGTGACCCCGAGATAGACACGCTCATCTTAGGATGCACGCACTATCCCCTGCTGAGGAAAAAAATCGAGGCTGCCTTGCCCGCCGGTGTGCATGTGTTGGCCCAAGGCGATTTGGTCGCATCAGCTCTGACGGACTACCTGGAGCGGCATAAGGCGCTGGAGGAAAAACTGGATAAAAACGGAACGTGCGAGTTCCTGACGACAGAGCATCCGGAGAAGTTTCGCCAATCAGCCTCGGTGTTTTTGAACGACTTGAATATCAGCGCCAAGCATATTGACTTACAATAGGCATAAAAACAACAATCCGCCCCGGTTTCGGGACGAATTGATGATGAAAAAACAGGGTAAAATTACTCGGCTTTGATAAGAGTCTCTTCCTCAGCGATCTCTTCTTTAAGAGTTTCAGCTTCGGCAGCTTGCTGGCAGCACTGTTTTTCTGCTTCCTTGCAGCACTCTTTGCTTGCGTCGCAGCACTTCTTGTCTGCTTCCTTGCAGCACTCTTTTTTGCACTCGCCTTCTTTGCAGCACTCTTTCTGTTCGCCTTCTTTGCAGCACTCTTTCTTTTCGCCTTTACAGCAGCAAGCTACACTCATCATAGCAACGGCTGCAATCAAAAGAATCTTCTTCATAACGACTTAAATGTATAAAAATTAATAAATAATAACGTTTTCTTCATGAAAAACGATGCAAAATTACAACTTTTCTTGCAAATAAGCAAATATTTTCGTAACTTTGCACCCAAATTTTGCAAAAAAAAGTAAAAAAATATGAGTTTTAAGTCATTTTGGAGGAATTCTGACGTCGCTTTTGTGCTGAAAATGATTTTGGCGGCGCTGGTGATCGTGGTCGTTTTGGGAGCGGTTGCACTCTGGTGGTTGGACAAGTACACGCATCACGGCGATGAGGTGATTGTGCCGAACGTGGTGCAAAGTTACGTAGAAGAGGCCACCATTTTGGCCCAGGCGGAGGGCTTACGGCTGCAGATTGTGGACACTACCTACAATAGGCGGTTTAAGTTGGGCTCGATAGTGGAGCAGAAACCGGAGGCCAACTCGCGCACCAAACGCGGAGGTGGACTGTACGTGATAGTGAACGCCAAGACCATTCGGCAGATTCCGTTGCCAAACCTGCGCGATATCTCTTTCCGTCAGGCTGAGGCTACACTGCGCTCACTGGCGCTGGGCGAAGTGACCTATCAGCCGTCGGAGTACAAGAACCTGGTGCTGGACGTGAGAAAAGACGGCGAGTCCGTGGATGCCGGCAGGCGTTTTCCCGAGGGCACGGCCATAGATCTGGTGGTTGGATTGGGCTCGGGAACGGACGAAGTGGTGGTGCCTAACCTGTTGATGAAATCAGTGGACCAGGCTCGTGCAGCGCTGCTGGCAAGACAATTGTCGCTGGGCGGCGTGCATTATGCGCGCGAAGGCTCGCCCGTGGAGGTGTACCTTACTACAGATGCGGCAAAAGCGCAGGCTGCGGCTGAGGAAATGGCCAATGACGAGTTCTTTGAGGAAGGAATGGTTGAATAGTCAAAGGTCCACGCGAAGCGATCGTACCCCTTGAGGGTAAAGAAAAGTCAAGAGTCAAAGGTTATGGCTGAGGAACTGGAATATACACAGGACGAGCAGGAGGAAGAGCTGTTTGAGCGATTCCGGATTGTGGCGGACCGCGGGCAGACTCCTCTGCGCGTGGATAAGTTTTTAGTGGACCACACGGGCGGTACGTCGCGCAACCGGATTCAGCAAGCAGCGGATGCCGGACATGTGTGGGCTAACGGCAAGCCCGTGGCGTCCAACTACAAAGTCAAGCCGCTGGACGTGATTCAGATTCTGGTGGACAGAGAGCCTACGGACTATTCTATCGTGCCGGAAAATATACCTTTGGAGATAGTGTATGAAGACGAGGACGTGCTGGTGCTGAACAAGCCCGCGGGGCTGGTGGTTCATCCCGGGGTAGGGAACGTGACGGGGACACTATTGAATGCGCTGGCTTGGTATTTCGAGCACAGCGGCACACGTCTCGACATGAACGACCCGAACATCGGACTGGTGCATCGCATCGACAAAGACACCAGCGGACTGCTGCTGATTGCCAAGACACCGGAGGCGAAGACCAGCCTGGCACTGCAGTTTTTTGAGCACACGACGAAACGCACATACAACGCGTTGGTATGGGGCACGTTTGTGGAGGACAGTGGCACGGTAGAGGGCGCGTTGGGGCGCGATACGCGTGACCGGACGATGTACCGGGTGTGGGACCCGGAAGACAATCCGGCGGCCAAACCTGCGGTTACGCACTGGAAGGTATTGGAACGTTATCCGTACTGTACACTGGTCGAATGCAGGCTGGAGACAGGACGCACGCACCAGATTCGCGTGCACATGAAGCATATCGGACATCCTTTGTTCTGCGACGAGAAATACGGAGGGAAAGACATCTTGAAGGGCCTGCCTACGCAGAAGTACAAACAGTTTATCCAGAACTGTTTTGCCCTGTGTCCCAGACAAGCGCTGCATGCCAAGACCTTGGGCTTTGTGCATCCGCGAACGGGCAAGGAGATGTTCTTCGATTCCGCTTTGGCACAAGATTTGCAGGCCTTGATAGAAAAATGGAGAAGATATGAACCGAATTCTTTGGGCTGATGACGAGATTGACTTGCTGCAGCCGTATGTTATCTATTTGAACCAAAAAGGCTACGAAGTGCTGACTGCGAACAACGGCCAGGACGCAATAGATATTACCGACCACGAGGCATTGGACATCGTGTTTCTGGACGAGCAGATGCCGGGTTTGAGCGGCCTGGAGACCCTGCAAATCATCAAAGACAAACATCCGTCGCTGCCGGTGGTGATGATCACCAAATCAGAGGAGGAGGGCGTGATGGAACAGGCCATCGGACAGAAGATAGCCGACTACCTCATCAAGCCGGTCAATCCCTCGCAGATACTGCTTTGCCTGAAGAAACACGTGCACGAGAAGAGCATCGTGTCGGAGCAGACGGAAGCGGGCTACAGGCAGGAGTTTTCGGACATCACGTACATGATAGACACCGCGGAGACCCTGCAGGAATGGCAGGCCGTGCAACGCACAT
Source organism: uncultured Bacteroidales bacterium (assembly GCA_900321775.1). Taxonomy (GTDB): domain Bacteria; phylum Bacteroidota; class Bacteroidia; order Bacteroidales; family Paludibacteraceae; genus Colicola. The sequence continues at coordinate 476 of ONXE01000179.1, read as the reverse complement.
TGTCGCAATGGGAGATTCGTTTGGGCGAAGCCGATTCGGCTATGCAGGAGATGTTGAACATGCAGCGCAAGCAGGCCAATGCGGCGTTTGCCAAGTTTGTGCAGCGGGGTTACCTGAGTTGGCTGAAGGACCGCAGCGTCATCGGCGACGCAGTACTTAGTCCCGACGTGTTCAAGAAGACTGTGTTTCCTGCACTGGACAAGGGAGAGAAGGTGTTTTTGGTGGTGATAGACAATTTCCGCTACGACCAGTGGAAGAGCATCGAGCCGTTGCTGTCGGAGCTGTTTACGGTGACGGAGGACAAGTTCTGCACCTCTATTCTGCCCACGGCCACGCAGTACGCGCGCAACGCCATTTTCTCGGGCCTGATGCCGCTCCAGATCAAGCAGATGTTCCCCGCTTTGTGGGTGGACGAAGAGGACGAAGAAGGCAAGAATCTGCACGAGGAGGAGTTGATACAGTCACAGATAGCGCGC
>ONXE01000027.1 GCA_900321775.1 uncultured Bacteroidales bacterium | reverse complement strand
GGAAACCATCAACTACCCTATTAACGGCGAATACACAGCGCTGGACATCAGCAACGCATTCCAAGTATCCGTATCCGTCAAAGAAACTGAGCAAGCTGCTGCTGTGACTATCGGCGAGAAAGCACACCAGTATGTACAATTGGAAGTGAAAAACGGCACGCTTTACATCGGTATGAAAAAGTGGAACTTCGTGTCGAACGAAAAACCGACGGTGGTCCTTCCTGCCAGTAGCACTATGGACTTGGAAGAGTTGCGTCTTAGCGGTGCTTCCTCGTTCAACGGCACTCTGTTTGGGGATAATCCAAGCATGAAAGTAAGTGGCGCATCCCGTTTCGATGGAACCATACATGGCAATGCCGACAACGTGGAGGTGGAACTGAGTGGCGCATCCTATGCTATTCTGAACGGCTTCTGTGACGGAGAACTGAAAATAGACATTAGCGGCGCGAGCGTACTGGATGGCACCAGTTTCCCATGCACCGAAATCAACGGCGAGATAAGTGGTGCCAGCCATGCAGACGTGGTTTGCTGCGAGAGCCTGAAAGTGGACATCAGCGGCGCCAGCGAACTGACATACTCTACTCCGAGTGACGAGTGCGACCTGAACGTGGATTGTGAGTGCTCCGGCGCTTCGAGTGTACACTCAAGATGAAAAGGATCTTTTTAATCGTTTTTGCTTTGTCTCTGCTGGTCGGCACAGGTTGCTGCAAGCAGAGCGAACAGGCTGTGGTAGTGGGTGCAGAGCGCACGGAACTATACTTGGACAGCCTGACCGGGAAACGCGTGGCGATGTTGGGGAACCATACCAGCCTAATTAATGGAAAATGGAAAATGGAAAATGGAAAATGTGATTCGTTGATTCACACTTTGGATTTTCTGTTGGCCAATGGCGTGAATGTGGTGGCGGTGTTCTCACCTGAGCACGGATTCCGCGGAACAGCCTCGGCGGGAGAGCATGTGTCGAGCAGCGTGGACGAGAAAACGGGTATTCCTATCCTGAGCCTCTATAGCGGCGGAAGTGCGCGTCCTTCGGACGAAGACATGGAGCGTTTTGATGTGCTGCTGATAGATATTCAGGACGTGGGCCTGCGGTTCTACACCTATTACTTAACTATGGTGCGCCTGATGAACGCGTGCGCGGACTTCGGGAAGAAAGTGATTGTGCTGGATCGTCCCAATCCGAACGGCTATTATGTGGACGGACCGATCCTGGACATGAAGCACAAGTCGGGCGTGGGTTATCTGCCTATTCCTGTGGTTCACGGTATGACACTGGGCGAACTGGCGCTGATGGTGAATGGCGAGGGTTGGCTGCCCGAGGGCAAACAATGTCCGCTGCAGGTGGTGCCTTGCAAGAACTATACGCACCAGACGAAGTACCGGATTCTGGTGCCGCCTTCACCGAACCTGCGGAATCAGTTGGCTATCTATCTGTATCCGTCGGTCTGCCTGTTTGAGGGCACGCCGGTGTCGTTAGGACGCGGAACGGACAAGCCTTTCCTGTGCTACGGGCATCCGAACTTCGCGAGCGAAGGTCAAAGGTCAAAGGTCGAAGGTCAAAAGTCAAAGGTCGAAGGTCAAAGGTCAAAGGTCGAAGGTCAAAAGTCAAAGGTCGAAGAGTTGTTCTCGTTTACGCCGCGGGAGTGTGAGGCAGCGAAGAATCCGCCTCAGAAGGACAAGTTGTGCTACGGCGTGGACCTGTCGGGCATGAGCGAAGAGGAAGCCATGACGAAGCATTTCAGTTTGGAGTACGTGATTGACGCGTACAAGCGAAGAATCTCCGCCGGCGACAACTGGACAGATGAAGGGCCATTCTTCACGAAGTTCTTTGTGAAACTGACAGGTCAAGACTACATTCAAGAAATGATCATGGAAGGCAAAAGTGCCGATGAAATCGCGGAAATGTGGAAAGAAGACGTGGTGCAGTTCAAGGAGCAACGGAAACCTTATCTGCTATACGAAGAATAAGAGAGGGAGTTCGCTTATAGTCTAATAATAGTCTAATAATAGTCTAATAATATCATAATAAGGGTTGCTTATGAGTCCTATTGTTATTTTGATTACAATTGCCTGCTATTTCTGCCTGCTGTTTGGGGTGTCGTGGGTGGCAGGAAGGAAGGCAGATAATGCCGGTTTTTTCAGTGGAAACAAGTCGAGTAACTGGCTATTGATAGCCATGTCCACCATTGGTGCGCCGATCAGTGCCGTCACGTTTGTGAGTGTGCCGGGTATGGTGGCAGGCAGCGGTATGAGTTACATGCAGATGGTGCTGGGATTCACTGTAGGTCAGTTGATTATCGCGTTTGTGCTGATACCGCTGTACTACAAGATGAACCTGACATCTATTTACGAATATCTAAACCAGCGTTTCGGCGTGAGCAGTTACAAGACGGGTGCCTGGTTCTTCTTTTTGAGCAAGAGCACGGGTGCAGCGGTTCGCCTGTTCATCGTGTGCTCGGTGCTGCAACTGCTGGTGTTCGGGCCGATAGGTTTGCCTTTCTGGCTCAATGCAGTGTTGACATGCGCGGTGGTATACCTGTGCACGTTCAAGGGCGGCGTGAAGTCGATAGTATGGACGGACCTGCTGAAGACGACGTGCCTGATTTTGTCGGTGGTGCTGTGCATCGTGTATATCATGCGTAGCGGTGTGTCGCTGGAGGGCTATGGCGACAGTCCGATGACCCGGATGTTCTATTTCGATGATGTGAACGACCCGAAGTTTTTCTGGAAACAATTTCTTGCGGGCATCTTCGTGCTGGTGGCCACTACGGGTCTGGACCAGGATATGATGCAGCGTACGCTGTCGTGCAAGAACCATCGTGATTCGCAGAAGAACATCGTAGTAGGCGCACTGGTACAGATGGTAGTTATCTACCTGTTCCTGGCGTTGGGTTATATGCTGTACACGTTCGCTGCAGGCGAGGGAATGACTGATCCGAACGGCAATGTGATAGGTGCCGCCGGCGAGGTGCTGAAGGGAGATGACGTGTTTGCTTTCCTGGCTACTGGCAACTATTTCCCGCTGATAGTGGGGATACTGTTTGTAGTGGGATTCATCGCTGCGGGCAACTCGGCTGCGGGTAGTGCGCTGACGGCACTGACAACCTCATTTACGATAGATATCCTCAACAAGACTATAGACAAAGACGGCGAGGAAGCCGTCAAGAAGACCCGTACGTGGGTGCATGTAGGCATGACGGTGCTGATGGCAGCGTTAATCTATATCGTATTTATGCTGAACGACGAGTCGGTGATCAATACTGTATATAAGGTAGCGTCGTACACATACGGTCCGTTGTTGGGTATGTTCTTCTTCGGTATCTTCACCAAACTGAAGGTGCGTGACGGTTGGGTGCCTGTGGTTTGCATCATCGCGCCTATCCTGACACTGGTGCTGGACATGCACTCTGCGGAGTGGTTCAACGGCTATACGTTCAGTCATGAGAGACTGATACTGAATGCGCTGTTCACGTTTGTGGGGATGCTGATTTTGGCGAAGCCGAAAACAAATAATAATGAATAATGAACAATTAACAATTAATATTCTTGAAGCGGCGGAGCTGTGAGGCTTCGCCGCTTTGTAGTATCAGGGATGGGTTATTTGATTCAGCGAATCATTTGTCCCGCCCCTGTGATTCTCCTAAGCTTACATTTTTATCAGTTGCGATTCAGACTGTTCCGAATCCGGGTGCAAAGCTACTGCTTTTTTTTGATATCTGCAAACTTTTGGCACTAATTTTGCGAAAAAGGGTTATCTTTTGTTAAGAAATGCAATAAAAATTTGCATATATGGAGAATTTTGCGTAACTTTGCAGTCCGAAATGTTTTGTACCAATGAAAATACTATTTGTTATTGACACATTCGACACGTCGAATAATGGGACGAGTATTTCCGCACAGCGGTTTGCAGCAGAGTTACGGAAGCAAGGGCATGAAGTGAAGATTTTGTGTGCTGACGAAGAGCCTTCAGAGGATAAGTTTCTGCTTAAAGAATACAAAGTGCCGCTGTTTAATCCGCTGGTGAAGAAACACGGATTCAGTTTTGCGGACGTAATTGGGGAGTCAATGGAGGTGATAAAAGAGGCGGTTGATTGGGCGGATATAGTGCATTGTTTTATGCCTTTTGCTTTGGAAATGCGAGCCAGTGCCTACGCGCAAGAGATTGGCAAGCCTTGCACCGGTGCTTTTCACATACAGCCGGAGAACATCTGGTCGTCGGTAGGTTTGGGCAAAGTGGACTGGATTCAGAACCTGACCTACCGTAATTTCCGCGAGTGGCATTACTACAAGTTCCGGCATATACATGTGCCTTCGGAGTTTATGCGCGGCATGCTGGAGGAGCGAGGCTATCAGGCCAAGATCCACGTCATCAGCAACGGCATACAGGACGATTTCCTCGCAGCCGGGCATCGTAACACCAAGGAGCAACGGCCCAAGAAATCACCGGAGTTCGCAGGGAAGATACTGATCATGATGGTAGGTCGTCTGGCCGGAGAAAAACGTCAGGACGTGCTGATTAACGCAGTTGCACAGTCGCGCTATGCATCGAAGATTCAGTTGGTGCTGGCCGGCAAGGGGCCGTTGCGTGACGAGTACGAGAAACTGGGCGCGCAGTTGCCTAACCCGCCTAAGTTTGTGTACGTGGGAACCGAAGAGTTGATAGGTCTGCTGAGCCAATGCGACCTGTACGTGCACGCCAGTGATATGGAGAGTGAGGCCATCAGTTGCATCGAGGCTTTTGCCACAGGACTTGTGCCCGTAATAGCCAACTCGACGCTCAGCGCCACTCCGCAGTTTGCCCTGGACGGCAGAAGTCTGTTCCTGCCCGGCAATCCCAAGGACTGCGCCCGCGCCATCGACTACTGGTTGGATCATCCTTCAGAGCGCCGATACATGGAGCGACTCTATGCCAAAGCGGCCAAGCGGTACAGCCTCGAGAACTCCGTACGTTTGTTCGAACAGATGCTTAATGAAGAAATAGAAGACAATAAACAAGAGAAATTAACAATTACTAATTAACAATGAACATTTTTTGAGCGATGTTCGCTCAAAGAAAAAAGACCTTGGACCTCTCAATTGTGGCAAATAAGTCTTTCAGCGAAGTGGTCTTTTGGCTAAAACGAGAACAGATATGAAAAAACTGACAATTGCAGCTTTTCTTTTGTGCTCCACCCTGACGATGGCACAGGAGAAGATAGAGTTCCTGCCCTACGGAAACATGGACTCGTGGGCAGTGCGTTATATCAAAGAGTCGTCCCTGATAGGCGGACAGACGCGCGAACTGTATATGATTGGCAAAGTGGACACGGTCCGCGAGAACAAACCCTATGCCGTCAAAGGCGGTTCGCCCTGGGGCACCAGCAACGCGTACGCCAAAGTGATGGGCATAGAGACAGCAGCCGTAAACGTCACGCCCGAGAAGCGCGGCAATGGCTACTGCTGCAAACTGGAAACCAAACTGACCGTGGTTAAGGCGCTGGGTATCGATACCAAAGCCGTGGCTACAGGTAGTCTGTTCACCGGCAAACTGTCGGACCCTATGACGATGGAGGGCACCAAGAACCCCGCCAAAGCCATCAACATGGGCATGAAGTTCACCAAGCGTCCGAAAGCCCTGATGCTGGACATCAAATCGCAGATCTCGCAATCTGGCGAACTCAAGCAGGCTAACGCCTCAACGAAGGTTAAGACCCTTCAGGGCAATGACGAAGGCGAGATCATCTTCTTCCTTCAGCACCGCTGGGAAGACGAGGATGGCCGTATCTTCGCCTACAGAGTAGGTACCGCCTCCGAGCATATCAGCAAGACCATGGATTGGCAGAACAACCACCGTCTGGAGGTTCGCTACGGAGATATCTCCGCGCAGGCCAAGCCTTGGGAAAAACTGACGAAGGAGCGTTTCATGGCGCGTAACTCGAAGGGTAAGATGGTGTATATTGAGGAAGTGGGTTACAAAGCCGATGTCGAGCCGACACACCTGATTATGCAGGTTTCGGCCGGCAGTGTAGCCCCGTTTGTAGGTTGCCCGGGCAATACGCTGTGGGTGGACAACATCCGTTTGGTTTACTAAAGACGTGCGACATAATCTATTGATATTGCTGCTTGTAGGAGCAACATCGGTTTTTGCCCAAGTACCTGTTGTCTCGCCGGAGACAACGGTAGATAGTATCATCACGTTCCGCTTGTATGCGCCCAATGCCCGCCAAGTGAAGGTGGAGAGCGATTGCTTGGTGCCGAACCAAAAGGACAACTCGGCTTTCGGGGGACACACGCGCCAACGCAAGATGCACAAAGACTCGACAGGTGTTTGGACGCTAACAACCGAACCGGTCAAACCCGAGGTGTACCAGTACCGGTTTGTTGTGGACGGCAAGAAGATAGAGGATCCTGTTAACCCCGATTCCACCTATGTGGTGCTCCATAAAGAGAGTGTAGTGGCAGTAGGTGGCAATCCGCTGGCAGACCTCTTTGTGGAACCGGACGAGGGCGTGGCGCGCGGACATGTGGATACTATCTACGTCTATTGCCCCGAGCAAAAAGTGAGCCGAAAAGTGTTGATATACGTACCGCCGGTCGAGCAGGACAGTTTCCCTGTGCTTTACCTGATGCACGGCATCAGTGGCGACGAAGCTACGTGGATTGAGTGCGGGCGCGTGCCGCAAGTCATGGACAACCTCTTGGCGCATGGTCGCATCCGCCCGATGATTGTGGTGATGCCAGACTGCAATGTACCCGACAAACTGGCACCGAAGAAACGCACGAACATGCTCCGCAATATGTTCAACTTCCCAATCCTCCGCCTCGGCGATTTCGAGAAAGCCTTCCCCCAGATGCACAAGGAGATATGCAAACTGTATCCAATCTCTTCGAAGCAGAAAGACCACTTCGTGGCGGGTCTGTCTTCCGGAGCTATGCAGGCCGCCAATATCACCCGCGACCAACCGGAACTGTTTGCCAAATGCGGACTCTTCTCGCCTGCGCGTATGAAAGAGGAGAATTTTGTGATCCACAAGAACGGCCAAAACGCCTGTGTGCCTTGTGTTGAGTCGCAGCCCACCTATTTTGTGTGCATCGGCAAGTACGACTACTTCTTCCAGGATGGCAAGCGTTTTATCAGGCGTTTGGCCAATGCAGGATTGACCTGCGAGGTGTACGAGACCGAGAGCGGACATACCTGGCGCAGCTGGAGAGAGTATCTGGTAGCCTTTGTTGAAACGCTCTAAAATCGCCGATTTCATCGGGAGTTTTTCCGTTCTATTTACTCTACACAAGACAAACAAAAACCCCGCCCGAAAGGACGAGGTTTTCGTTTTGTATGCAGTTCACTTATTCAACCTGAACACCGGTTGCAGTGAAGCACTTGCCATTATGACGGATGTAGAACATGCTGTTGCGGATGAACTTCTCCGCCTTGTCGCTCTTCACCTCTACCGGTTTCACCTCTTCGATGTTGGTAATAGGTCCAACCGGAGCCGGAGCCACTACCACCGGAACATAGGTCTCGAGGCTGGTGCCTTCGACAATCAGGTGCAGCTCGGTAGTACCCGGCATTTTGCCCGTGAAGGTGAACAATGCACCTCCGTTGGCGGCAATAGTGGCCGAAGTAGCGGAAACGGTGAACAGGTCGCCTACGTTGTCCAAAATCATGGTCTTGCCCTCAGAAGCCATCTGCGGCAAAGCGTAGAACATGCGCTGGTAGTTTTCACCTACTGTCAGTTTGATGGTGTCCACACCGCCGAAGTTCTTCACTTCTGCTACCACATTGACGTTCTCCGAGTGAGGCGCCATCGGTACGCCTGCATAACTGCGAACGGCACCAAAGTTGATAGTCAGAGGACTCTGGATGAAGTTGGCGTTCGGAATGAACTTCACCTGGCTGGCGAAATAAACGGAGTCACCCTTGAAACGGGCTTCGTTGTTCAGCAGATGTATCTCACCCGGGATAACACTCGAGCCGTCGGTTACCACAATCATGGCGGTAGTCAGGTCTTCAGGCATCATATAGCGGTCGAAATCTATCGTCAAATAGTCTTCGTATGCGCTGATGTTCTGAACCTCAGGAGCGCTCATGCGTACAAGCGGCATGTTTACTTCCATTTGCGGAGGAGGCACTGGCAACCATTTGGTCTGAGTGGGCTCGTAGCCTTCCTTCGAGAAGCGTACCTGCCACAAAGCAGTAGGCACGTCCCACGCATAGCCACCGGCTTCGTCGGTAAGCATCGGGTTGACCTGGTCGTACGGCTCAGCGTCCCACAGGACAGGCATGTCTGCCTCGTCCATTTTCATGTACGCGGCAGCGGTCACGCCCTCCAGGCGGTTGCTCGAAACGGCCTCATACACGTAGCCTGACGGGTCGGCAATGGCACCAACCGACTTGCATGTCTCGAACGTGGTGGTAATGTCGCCCATACCATAGACGAGGTCCACACGTACCGGCACTTTGTAGGTCTGGATATATTGCGTCGCAAACCATTCTCCACTGCCGTTGTTGAAGGCAGGGATAGAGGTGCGCGAACCGTCCTGACCGATAGCCACGAAGGTCACCGTATCCACTTGGCCGTGGAACGTAGCGCGGAACGTGAAGTCTGCATCCAGATAGTAGTAATAGTACGTTTCGTTGGTCGTGCAGTTGGTCAGGTTCCAGATGATGGTCATGTTCCTCTTGTACCACCTGTTGTAGTGCGTCATCTGAATCTCAACCGGAGCGGCCGCGTCGGCATCGTAGTACGTGCTGCAGGTGTCACTCACAAGACCGGAGATGATGCTGGTGGACGCTTCAGCGTGCATCACAAGCGTGCGGCTTGCGTTGGCGGTAAACGTACAAAGGATATTGTACTTGCCCAGCGCGTTCGAAGTTCCCTGACCTATCGTCTCGTCCTCAGCGGTCTTGATGGTCACCACGGCATTGGCCGGTGCAAAACCGGTCACGTTCACAGTCTTCTGAACCACGTACGAAGGAGCCTGAATGGTGATGGCCTTGCTCTGGAAATAGGTGTTTCCGATGGGCTGAGTCTTGGCCTGGCTGCCATAGTTGAACTCCACGGCTGCGGAAGGATAGTAATCACCCTCAGCCGTCGGCATCACGCAGAAACGCAGCGCCGAGGCGTTGATGTTCGCCAGGTTCACCAGACCGGCACCCACGCGGAGCTGACCGTTCTGGAACGAGTAGCTCACCGCACTCGAACCTACCATCACGGAGTTCTCCACCAGTTGTACGTTCTCCGGCAGGTCAACCACGTAGAAGAGGTTGGAGATGTCGGCACGGTACTCCTCGAGGAACTCCACCTCTGCTGTCAGAATCAGCTGACCGGCAACCATCACTTCGGTCTTGTTTGCATAGAAGTGCGAGTTGGGGCCAAGGAAGTTGGTGATCTGCGGCTCGGCAGGTATGGAGTTGATGACCAGACGTGTCGTCTGACCGGCCTGTATGCAGAAGTCTTCGCGAACATAGTCCGTGTTCTCCACAAGACCCATCTGCTGATAGAGGTCCAGACGCGACAGCGTACTGTACTTGCCTTCGCGCATCAGCACTACGGAGTAGCATCCTACAGGCAGGTTCGGGATAGCAAAGACAGCACCCAGGTTCAGCTGCTCGATGGAGGACTTGCCCAGCAGGTTTCCTTCTCCGTCATAGAGCAGACCGACGGTGTTCTCCACGTTGCCGGCAATAGTCACGATGATGTTTCCGGTCTCTACGCGCACAGTGTCCTTGCCTCCCACGGGTTTCTTGTCGAGGTAGATCCAAACGCCATTGTGACCCGGTGCAGTCACCGTGAACGTGTCCTTCGGGAAGATGTACGTAGCCAACTCACCCAACGGAGCCACGTTGATCTTGGTGTTGTACTGCATAGGCAGCCACGGCGAAAGCGGACCGGTACCCAGTACCTGGTTCCCTGCGGTGTTCAGCCACGAAACGAGGCACTGGCCGGTTATCTCTGTCGTGTCCACAAAGACGCGAGCAGGGATCCTGCCCAGCATAGCCGAGTTGGTCAGATAGATGGTAGTATCGGCATTCAGCACAATGGTCGTCATGTCCATCGTGAACCCGAGGCTGCTGTGGAGCGACACGGTGTAGGTGTTCCCCTTCAGCAGGTTGGGCAGTTCGTAACGAATCTGATTCGTGCTCAACGGCAGGCGTGCTGCGGCTGAATCACCCAATTGCTGCAACGCGAGGTACATGCCCTCTTCTATCATCTCGGGATACACCACCAGATTGGCCGTAGTGCTCGTAGCCATCGCCACGATATTGAACTTGCTGGCCCAAAGGGTGTCCGCCAGATAGGTCGTCAACGCCTCTGCCGGCACGTGCACCGTGATGATGTTCGAGTCGTTGAAGTTCATCGGGCGGTAGTTCTCGTCCACGAACGCATATTCCCCCAGTCCGGGCACAGCGGTCGAATACAGATAGATATCTGTCAACCCATTTGCAGCCACGAACGTGTAGTCTGAGATATTGGTCAGCCACGACGGGAAGATTACGGTATGGAGAGTGTCGTTCCATTCCACCAGATAGTTTGTGGAGAAGTACATCATCTCATCCAGTCCCGAGAGATCCACGGTCTTGACATAGTCGCGTGCACCGTTGATGATTTGCTCCACGCCATACAAATTATCCAAGTAGCCCTCCATCCGCACAGTGTAGAGCGGGTTGTAGTTACTACCGTTAGGACCGAGGTCATGGTGCTCCTTCTCGTAGGACGGCAGGTTGTATCGGTCTGCCAATGCGAAGAAGTTCTGCATCGCGTCAGCGTTCTGTACGTTGTAAACAGTCAGCGTTCCCGTTGCCAGGTCGTACGTACCCATAGGCAGGTAGCCCGGGTTGCGCGGATTGAAACGGTAATTGGCATAGATCCAGTAAGTGCCCGGAGCGTTGATGGTAATGATGGTGGACGGTTGGGTTCCAATGACATTACCGTTCGCGTCGGTCCAGTTCACAAAGGCCCAGTTGTCGCGATCGTAAAGATCCAGCTTAATCTGTTCGGTTTGGCCTTCCACGTAGTTGAGCACCACAGAGTCTCCCTCATAGATGTAGTATCTCTCGTAACGCGTTTGGTTGAATGCGTAGACGGAAGAGAAACCCGGTTCGGGTGCTGTCTCCACATGGAGCGCAATCACATCCGCGAAAGCAGGAACAGCCAACAGGAGAGCAAATGCAGCAACAAGTAGTTGCTTAAAAAGTTTCGTCTTCATATCAGTGCTTATTTCCTAAAACATCAAACTTATCCGAGCCACGCAGGATATATACGTGCCCGTTTTCAATCACTTTCTTCACGCCGTCTTTGCTCAGACCGGAGATGAAGTTCTCAAGAGCTGTTGCATCACCTACGAGGCCAATGATGAATCGTTGGCTGTTCTCGCCCGGAGTGCCGAAGAACGTGTAGTCAGTCAGCGAGAGGTTGGTCATCACGTTGGTCTCTGTATCATACAGGTTCACGTTCAGGCCACGTGTCTCAGGCAGAGAGATGGTGCAGTCGCCGCTCTCCATGAGTTTGACGCCCAGGTAAACGATACCGTTACCCGTCGGGCGCTCGAGGATAGACTGCTTGGCTCCGCCTTGCTGTGCATACAGCTGAGCAGCTGTCGAGCCCGGAGCAAACATCTTCGTAGCGTCCACGCCTACCTCATAATCCATCGAAGCAGTCTCGTTTAGGACTACGCGCGCGCGGTCCTTATTATTATTCTGCTCCAGATAGAAGTTCAGCATCGTGCGGGTAGCGCGTTCAGGTGCCCAATACTCTCCTTCGTCCACATAGCCCTGATAGCTGACACCTTCAGCACAAGTGCTGTGCTGTCTGCCTTCCAGCGGCATACGCAGCGCGGCCTCGCCCGGAGCTGCCTGATAGAGGAAGCCCTCGTACGGATAGAGCACGTAGTAGTCGTCAGCAATCGAATAGCTCCTGTAGTAATCGCCACGTCCGGTTTCATACACGGTGATGATGCCGTTGCCACCGATGGCACGCGTGTCATAGAAGCACGGATACGGGTTCACCACGAAGTTCCAGTTGGCGTTCCATGCCAGCTCTGCCGGGTGTTGCTGCAGCGGCAGCGACTGTACCGAAGGCGTGAAGATGTTCTGCTTGGCGTTGTCGTCCAATGCAGAGAAGACCATGTCTGCAATCCAGCCTTGCGTCGTGTAGGCCTGAATGATGAAGCCCTCGCCTGCGCGGAGCGTATCAGTGGCCTCCACATCCGTCCAAACGCTGTCATACTCTGCTGCAGCCTGCTGTGCACCGTCGAAGCGGCGGATGCAGTAGTACTGGTGTTCGCCGGCTTGGATGTCGCTCACTTTCTGGTTGAACGGCATACCGGTGAAATGCCACTTGTCGTTGCAGTACAGTTTGGTCAGCATCGTCACCGTGTCCGCGCTCAGCATACCGTCGTTGACGAGCGTCGGGAATACACCGTTATAACCCACAGAGAAGCTCGGGGTGTAGCCCCACTGTATTCCTTCCTGGAATGCACTGAACGGAGATGCGGCACCATAGAACGATTTCATCGCAAACTTGCGCATGTGCAGGGTAGCCATAACCGATACATCCAGGTGGCCGCACATGGTGGTGTCGAACATGTTGCTGTAGAGAATCACAGACGGGTTCTGCACTGCCGGAACGGTCTCTCCGTCGTATGCCATCGGGCGGTCCACTACATAGTCGTAGTTGTCCAGAGGCTCCTCATATGCGTAGCCAAAGGCCATGTAGATGCTCTTGATGGTGTCGTTGGCGGGCACTACCAGACAGGTGCTCGGACTGGTTACCTCAAGCAGCATGGTTGTATTGGCAACCACAGAGCTCGGATACATGTATGCGAACGGGTTGTTGCACAGCACTACGTCCGGACGCAGGTTGTTGATAATCCTCTGCGGATAAACGCCCGAGAGCGCGTCGCAGTCGATGAAATCAAGCGAAGCCGGCAATTCCAGCACGTCGATATGGTTGCAGCACGTGAAGAGGTTCGAACCGAGGGTGTCCAGTTGACCGAAGTCAATCGTCTGGAACTCGAATCCATAGAGTGCGTTGTTACCCAAACGACTTACGCCCGGTTCTACTACGACGTGCTTCGGCTGCTCGTCATAGCTGAAGTGCGTGCTGATGTCTTCGCGCCACGGAGCGATGTTGCTACCATAGTCGCTGTAGTCCAAAGTAGAACCCGAACCGCTGAAGATCAGGCTGTCGCCGCGAAGCGTTACCGTCACATTGCGACTCTGCCAGCTTACGTTGCCACCGGACCAATCGGTAACTGTACCGGTGATAAGTACCGGGAAGATGCCGTCAATACCTTCGGGCTCAATCCACAGGGTATCTATGAAAGACCCGGCTTCCTCGACCTTCTGCAGAATATAGAAGTAACACTCACTCTGCGTAAGAACCAACGAGTCGTACACTATCGAAGTATGTTGATACATAGGATCCAGTGTCTCAGGAAGCGAACCTGGGCTGAGCTCTCTGATGTCAAGCAACTTGAAGTGAGTGCCTTGAGCCAACCAGAAATGCACGTTATGGATGTTCTCCACGTATGCTGAAGCGGTCATAACGCATTCATACCATGGTGTGTCCTTCTCCTTGCTTTGTGATACTTGGTCCTGAGCCAGGCTGAACATTGGTTGCGTGTTGTCGATAACCTCAGTGGTCAGCGGCACATAGATAGGCTGCTTCGCGCCGTTTCCGTCATACGGACGGTAGATCAGCGTGTCCATATAATAGCCGGCCTCGGTCACACCGACACCCGTGAAGATCACCTTCACCATGTCCGAGATTTTCGAGTAGGGCTGGTAGGTATAAACCATACGCGGGCCCATTTGGCCGGTCGATTCGTTGCCAAGCGTGTACTGCGCACCACTTGCCAGTTCCACAACCAGCGAATCCAGGTTGTATGTGGTGAACTGAGCAGGCGCAGACAGATGGAAGGTCGAATCCTGCAAAGAGGTCAGGCGACAA
>ONXE01000038.1 GCA_900321775.1 uncultured Bacteroidales bacterium | reverse complement strand
TCTTGCTATCTTTAGGTGCAAAAAAGTGTTCCAGAAACGACCACCAACGTTTACACAATGGTTACTGATCTTCTGCGACATGTTTGGCCGTAAAGTAGAGTACCGCGAGCCCAACAAACTGGACCGCGGCAAAAACGAAAAGGACATAACGGTGTTTTTATCCATGTGATAGAGTTCGCGAACCCGGCCCTCGGGCGAGTATTTGACGGTCATCAGAAAAACGGACAGGTCGAAATGGGGATAGCCGTAGCGGAGCTCGCCGATGTCGATTCCCAGCGTCTTACATGCCTCCATGGCTCGGGCGTGGGGATGCCGGAGGCATAGGCTTGCATGGCACATTCGTGCTCCCGGATAGCCCAGTCGGCCCGCTCAGGCGAGTACAACTTGAGCATGATGTCGGGGTTGTGCCTGTGGTTGTAACTCTCGCCCATGAAGCCTCCTCCGAACAGGACGAAGTCGCTCAGATCGATTTGTCGGATGCTGTCGTTCATTGACTCTTGAGGCGGTACTATTTGACGACGGTCCAGGCGGGCAAATAAGGCTCGCTGACGGTGCCAAGTTGCGTGTCGTTGCGGAAAGCCACAGGTTGAGCGGTGAAGATGTTCTTCAGTACGGACGAATAGTGTTTGATGGTTACGTTACTGCCTTCTTCCGGAGCGGTGATGTAGAGGAAGAAGAGTCCGTCCACCTGTTCGGCCACACCGAGGCACTGGTCGCCGGAGAACGCCGCCAGCAGGTCGTCGGAGGTCTGCGCATAGTTCGCAGCGGCGAGTTGCTCGGCCGTATAGGTAAGGGACATGTCCACTTGGACGATAGCAGTCATAGACGAACTCATGTCGTAGTCCTCGGGATTGGTCCACGTGGGACGCTCCGTTGTGCCGATGATAGATTCCGGCTCTTTGGGTTTGTCCTTGCAGCCTGCGGCAATGAGCATCACAGCGCAAGTGATGAGGGTGAAAAGTTTGCTTTTCATATTGTTTGTTGATTTTGTTATTCAATTATTCGTAATCGCGGAGTCGGTTGGGTGCGCCGATGATAGAGACGTCATTGATTGCTTTCTCATCGCTAAAATACACAGAAAGCGTTTGCGGATCACTGTTCGTAAGGATGTCGTTGCGGTTAATCTGAATTACCTGCATAGCAGGGGATATATATGCTTGTCTCATAATCTTATGGTGATGTTATGGTTATCTTATGGTTCTTCCCATGAGGTCATAGGTGATGCCATCACGGATGATGTAGAGTTGGCCATCGCGAAGAATCTTCACGCTCTTCGCTTCTTGTGCGCAGTTGTCAAGAGCCGTAACAACAGCAGGCTCTTCAACGATACGAATAGAGGGGACTTGGCCATATGGAGTTATTGTAAAAAAGGCCTTGTTAGCAGGAATCATTGCATTACCGGTATAGCTCACAAAACACTGGTCTACTTTGTGTAAAACCATAATATATTTTTCTCCATATGCGCTTGGAGAACTGCCTGCATCACCTGATCCTAAAAGGATATTTACTCCATTATAATAATTCGTTTGGCTTGTTTCTGTTAAAGTAATGGAGCCGGGACCTGTCGATTTGATTAAAACACCATAGCCATCGGATATATTCACCGAACCATTGCCATTTATTAACGTCATCACAAGGGTTGGAGCAGGAGTATCATAGTACTGACCAACATACACTCCAATGTTATCGGGGTTTCCTTCTGCTCCCAGTTGAGGGATAGTTACCGGAAAGGACGGACTAAATGATTTCCAATACTGATTAGGATTCGCATTTATTTCTGCATCTGTATATGTAATCACATGCCTCCGAGGGTCGTCTGCCCAAGCAAACGAGATGCTCAGTAGTAGTAATGATACGATCAAAAAACGTTGTTTCATATGTGTCGTTATTTAGTTATTAAATTTTTTGCCGGTGGCGTCGAAACGGGTGCCGTCGGGCATGAGGATATAAAGTATGCCATTGTCCAGAATCTTTTGCGGTTTCTGGTCTTCCGCCGGGCTCAGTAGAACGGGTTCTTCGACAGTGCCGTGGTGCTCGTTCTCGGAGTAACGGATGGACGGAGTCACGGAATCACGGAATGACGGAGTCACGGAACTACGGACTATAGGAGCGAGGGGCTCGCCGTCCAACTCGAAGCGCAGCGTACCTGCCTTGTCGGACTGGATGGTCAGGAAGTAGAGCGTGTCGCCGTCGACGATTTGCGGCGTAGCGATGCCGGCGAGTTCGTCGTTGACGTAGACGGTAATTGGCCTAATTGGGCCAATAGGTGCTATTTTCGCGACCATGGTCATGTTGGTGGAGGCGTCGGGGTTGGTGAAGAGATTGTCCGACGCTTTCACTCTACGACGTTCAGGGCTCTGCGAAGACGACGGGATGTAACGCATCGTCACGTCGCCTGCGGCCTGACGGCGGAACAGGTAACCACCCCCCGGGCGTAGGGTCTGGAGCGAGCCTTCCCAGCGGCCGTTTTCGGAGAAGACAGCTACGGCTTCCTTCGACTTGATGACATCGCCCACGGAGGCGTGGCTGTAGTAGTCAGCCAACGCTTCGCGTACGGTCATCGGCTCATCCAGCAGATACGAGATGCTGCTCCAGCATTTACCGTAGATGGTGACAGAACGTTGCTCATCGGAAAGGACGCTACCTTCCAGGTTGAGCGAGATGGCGTCAGAGGCGCGTACCATAAACATATGCTGGTGGTCCATCTTGTCGAGCGTACCAACCCACCCTGCCGTGGCGTCCGTCACGTTGAAGGCGGAGAACTGCCGTCCGGAGGGCGACTTGACGATATCACCGTTCCTGAATCCCTGTTCGTAGGTAAGCAGGCTGCCCAACGAGTTGTCAGTCGGAGCGAGGTTCCACGATATCCAGTTCCACCCCTTGTTCAACGCTATCTGCTGGCTGGCGGCATCGGGGTTGACGGTCAGTTGGACGGGCTCGTTGGGCGCATAGCCGCGCATCGCGTTGTTCTGGTATCGCTGAACGGTAGACGGCGTGAGGGCAAGGATCTTGCCCGTGGACTTCTGCCAGAGCTTGAAACTGAGCAGTTTGCCCGTCATCTCGGCGTTGCCGTAGATGGTCAGGTAGACGTAGGACTTATTCGCTTTCCCGTCGAACGCGTTCTCCGCTTTGCCTACCATCTCGCCGTCGCAGAAGACGGAGATGATATCTTTGCTGTCGGTGTCGTAGGACTTGGAGCCGTCGC
This sequence comes from uncultured Bacteroidales bacterium, assembly GCA_900321775.1. Taxonomy (GTDB): domain Bacteria; phylum Bacteroidota; class Bacteroidia; order Bacteroidales; family Paludibacteraceae; genus Colicola. Next base: position 9,274 of record ONXE01000038.1, on the reverse strand, counting down.
GTTTGCCGAGCAGCACCTGTCCGCGGAGCGACATCGAGTTGTCGTACGCACCCGGGTTGATATCTCCCCACGGGCACCTGGCGTTGACCGTATATTCGATGATGAGCGGCTCGCTGAGGCCGTCCTCGTCGGTCACGTAGATCTGGTCGTTGTACACGCCCACCGGCAGGTTGGAGGCGAAGTTCAGACGGATCTGTTTCTCTTCCAAGGCGCTCATCGAACCTGAGGCTTCACTGACGCTGAGCCAGTCGGGCAGCGACTCGATGGTAAACTGATGACGGCGGCCGGAGGTGTTGACGATGTCCACGAGCGCATAGAACGCTTCGGTATCGTCGTAGTCGGACGACACACGCAAGGTGCGCTGACTCCACTTGAGCGCATTGCGGTCCACAAAAGCCACCCAGCTCACGGGCGAGGCCATCGGGTTGCCGTTGAGATCCTCGACGTCACGCACGGTGAGGTAGATGGTCTGCTTGTTGATCTCGCGGTCCTCCATGTTGAGGTGGATGAGCAGCTCGTCCTCGTTGAACGCCCAGTCGAAATGCATCTTCGTCAGCATCCCGCGATTGCGTGTCGGCGCGTACGAACGCTTGTCAGCCACCTCCGGAATCCGGTCTTTGTCCACCGGCAGACCGTCCACCAGACGGTCCGTGATGAGCGGCACCTGCTTGGTAATGATATGGCCGTTGCCGTCGCGGAACTGGCGCTGGTCGTTGGGGCTGAAGACGAGTTCGATGATGCCGTTGTCGTTTTCCACACTCTGTTCGAAAGGCAAGTAACCGAACAGACCCATCTCATCGCCCGCAGGGGAGAGGTTGTCGAATCCCTCGACCATATATTTGGGCAAGGCCTGTTCGAAGAAGGTCACATCGTCAATCCCTCCGACAAAGCCGCCACCGCCAAGGTACATCGCACCGCTGACACCGCCCAACAGCGAAGCGGAGAAGGACTGCATCAGTTGGCCGTTCACAAACACCGCCGCATTGTTCATCGTGCGGTTGACCGTAAGCACCACATGGTGCCATTCGCCGTTGGCAAAGCCATCGCCTACGGGCCATTGGGTCGAATCGCTGTGCAGCATCAGCCGGCCGTTCTCCATCGCCAGCAAGGTGCCGTGCTTGTCATCCGTCCTGCCGGCAGAGAAGATATGTCCGTCCTGTCCGGAGGTCTTGAACCACAACATGATCGACTCGTCATACGCGCTCGAGCGGCCGAGCAGATTGCCGTCCAGTTTCAATTGTTCGTTGGCCTTCAGTGCAACGGATATACCCTTGCGGTAATTCCAGCTTGTTCCGGTGCAATAGAGTGTGGCGCCGTTGGCTCTGTCGGTCAACTCGCTGCCGCGACCTTCATCCATCCGGTAATACGCCATCAGGTCGCGCTCATAGCCGGTGAGGTACTTCATATGGGTGGCCGCAATCTCGTCCTGTGTCAGTGCTTTCGACCAGACGCGTGCCTCGAGCATATCGGCGTCCAACTCGCCGCCGAACACAAACGGCGCAGAGCCATGAAGCGTAAAGTCGGCCGGTAGCGTGTCTGCGCCGTTTTCTGCCATCGGAACAGGCTGCGTGCCCACGTAGAACTGCACGTTCTTCTTGTCGTTGTCATAGACCGCGATGGCGCGACTGAACACGCCCGAAGGCAGGCTATTCTCCTCGGTTATGAACATATAGGCGTTCGTTTCGTTGATCAGGAACAGCGCCAGGCGCCCGTTGTTACAGGTCATTTGCACCGCATAATCGACAGCGGGCGTCGCCGTATAGAACAGCGAACCCATCGTCCGGTCGTCTTTCGGACGAACCAGCATATCGATGGTGAAGGATTTGTTGGTAAGCGACCGCGCCACCTTCGTCTCGGCTTTGATTTCGACGGCATTCTCGAAATGCAGACTCGTACCCGTCGTAATACCTGTGGCGTTGGTCATTCCCACAATCTGGAAGTTGTTGTCCTCGTCCAGGTAGTTGCCGGCAATCGGTTCGTTGAAGCGCAATTTGAGGTCGTTGCCCACGCCCAGGATAGCATCGGCAGGCTGAGCCGCACCAAAGACGCGAGGAACACGCGTATCCTTGACACCGCTGCGTACGGCCGAGGTGCGGGATATGTAGCCGTTGCCGTGACGGCAGAAGCTGACCGCGCGCAGGTCGTACTCCTGCTCTATCGGATCGCGTTCACCGTAGAACCGGATATTCTCGATACGGCCGCCGCTGATCTTCGCTTTGGTGCCGGATGCGGCCTCGTACAGACTATCGTCGGCATAGTAAGAACAGAGGTTGACCCATCCGTCATCGGATTGTTTGCTGAGCTTGTACTGCAGTTCGATGTGGTCAAAGCCTTTGTAGTTGACGTCAAAACCGTCGATGAGAACGGGCAGATAATAGCCTGCCGAGTCTTGCGGCGACAGGGTGTTCATCGTCCATTTGTCATGCGGCGCGGCGATGTTCACCTCGCAGCTAACCGGCATGTAATGTACGCTGAAGGTACATTTGGCGCGGTTGTACCGGTCGCAAGGCGATTTCAACGTCAGCGAGATATTCTCGAAGTCATATCCCTGGCCGGCATACACCTCCATGGTCTTGTTGATGATCTGACCGCGGTAGAGCCGGATGGTCCGTCCGTCGCCGGTAAGCGGCATGCCATCGATGTAGATCTTCGCGCCCTTGGGGTTGCTTCCTTCTTCCAGATTGAGGAGGAAATCGATGCCTTCCTGACCGCCGCCGAACTCCTGTTGCCCCTCGTTGGTCATGGTGAGGTTGAAGACGGCGGGTTTGTCCACCGGCACGTTGCTGCGCTCATGGACGTCGATATCGATCTTCTGGTTCTCCAGATTCAGCGTACCGTTGCCGAGCGGGACCTTCGGCGTATAGTAATGCGTGGAGTCGGCAGGCTCCCACGGACAGCGGCTGGCACCGCCGTTCAGGTAATAGACGAACGAACCGTACTTGTAGTTCGTGTTCTCCTGCCCGATGTACGCCAGCGTGGAGTCCGCCTCATGATTGAAGCCCTCCTGTTTCAAGGCACGATAGACACTCACGTCCATATAGCCGTACTCGTTCGGGCGGAGGGTAAAGCCCGCTTTGCGGGTATGCGTTTCGCTGTTGGACGGGTCGCGATGGATATCCAGATTGAGGATAGGCGTCAACTCGAACACCCACTTGGATTCCATTGTCTCGGCCGTCAGCAGGTACGGCAGTTCTTCATTATTACTAACGGAAGATGCCACCTTGCGGATCATATCGAGGACCGTCTTGCCGAAGGCCTTCTGCAGCGTGGCAATCAGATCTTGTCCGAGATTGGCCGATGCACCCGGGTAATCCACATAGTCGGAGTAGGTGTTGGCGTATTCGTACACCTCGCTGTGACTCACCTGACTGCCGCCGCTCACCGACCAGGTGCCTACGTTGTTCCGTCCGTAGCCGTGGATGGCGTTGATCTTCTCTTTCTCGTTCTGGATCATGACGCCAACCCATCCGGCGATGGCGCGGTTGTACCCGGCCACCTCATCCGCCTGCTCCTTGGTGCTGTTGGTCGGACGCAACTGACGGTACGAGCCTTCGGAGGCGAAGTCGTCATCCTCCGGCGACACTTTCGACCAGTAGAAGACTTTGTTCTGCGTATCCGCCATAGTTTGTATGGTCAGACTGTCCAGCGTCAGCAGCAAGGCATCACGGTCGCGCTTGAGTTTGGGAATCAGGGTGTTCTCGATAAAATCGTGCGTATAGGCAAACGTCGAACTCATGTACGTACCCACTTCGCGCTCCAGACCGATGACCAGGTACCACCGTTCACCGTTCGCTTCACGACCGCTGTCCACCACCTGCATCGTGCCGTCTGCAAACATCGGGGCAAACGCCTGATAGGTGAGCGAGTCGATGGGCTTGACCGCGTCCGTTAAACCATAGTACAGATTCTGCACGGCGCCAATGTAGATGTCATCCATCTCGCCTGTATGCGCGTGGTCCGCCTCGGTCTCGATACGGTCTGTCAGACCGAAGGTATATGACGCACTGTGCTTGTGGTAATAGGTCGATTGGATGGGAACGGCTACAGTATTGATCGTGTTCACGTTCACCAGATAGCCGGTATAAACACCGCCTCCTGCACCTGCGTAGGTACCCATCGTCATGTTGGCACTCGTTCCGTAACCGAAATTCACATTCAGACCGAACTGGAACTTCACCTCGGACGAGTAGTTGTATTTGTACGTCGTTCCGGACTCGACATAGGCGCTACTGTTCGATCCCGGCGGGTCACGCAATACGTCAAGCAACACGATGTTGGCCGTCGTCGAGGTCACAAAATCACTGCCTTTGGCTTTGTTACCCATCACGTACGCCCGGAACGCCTGGTGCTCGATATAATCCCCTTCGTACTCCACCGACAGGTTCAGCGGCCGCAAGGCGCTCTCACCGGTCTTTATGAACGACACATAGTCCACGGGGATGGTAAACAGTGCCTCGCCGTTCGCGTCCATCCGAATCGTCTGAATCTGCGTGTTACGGGCTTCATGCAAGCCGTTGTACACCTTCAGTTTGCCGTTCTTGACACGCACCTCTTCGTACCGTATGCTTGACGGGTCGTTGTTGTAGAAATACTCCTCGTGTGCGGTAGCGCGGAAACTGTAGGAACCCGTGTTGAACACCGGATGGCCGAACAGATACGAACAATTGCCATCGGGCTGTACCTCTGCCAACAGCACCGTGGCTTTGGTGTTGTCGATAGACTGCCGTTCCATCGATTCCTCGCCGTAGTAAGCCACTTCCATGCCGTACTTGAGTTGCGTGCAGGTGATGGTAACCGGATTGTGATACGTGATGCTGTACACCGCATTCGCCGTCACTTCGTGGTTGTTGTAGTGGAACCGAACCGTATCCGTCGCCACCGGCAACAGATCCAGCGTCTCGCTGGTCTTACCTCCAGCATAGAGCGTCGAATAGCCTCTTGCGGTGGCCTGCGTAATCTTGTACTTCACGGGATAGAGGTCGGCGCAGTACTCACCGGTCTGCTGATCCGGACGGATGATGATGCGTTTCTTCGAATAGATAACCTGCGTCGTACCTGTCACGACGGTATCGCCCGGCGCGATGGCCTGCTGCTTTACCGTGGCGCGAATCGTATCCAGGGTCGGATCCTTCGAGTCGTGAACGATCTGCGAGATATTGTCGCCTTCCAGTTCCAATACCAACTGCAGGTCATCGCCCAGGTTGTTCGTACTCAGGCCGAAGCCAAGGACCTTGTCGGCCTGGTTCTGGCCGCCGACGAGACGACCCGTCAGCCGCACTTTCGTCTGGTCGTACACGTGTACGCCATCCAAGGCATTCTCCAGCCGCAAGGTGCTGCTACCGTCGATATACACGAATCCGTCTCCGGCAAACGTGTGACCGGGCTTGAACACTTGCAGCGTGAAGGCGTGGTTCTTGGGCACCTGGATCGTGAAATTGCCCGAACCGTCGGTCTTGTAAACCGTATTACCGGAGCTCACGACCTGTCCATCCAGTTTCAGGCACGCATCGCGCACCGGTATCGTCGTGTTCTCGTACAGCACGCGTCCGCTGAGGCGAACGGAAGAGATGTTCTCAAACGCCAGTCCTTCCGCAACGGGGTTGTCCTCGCTCAGCGTGACGGTAGTCGAACCCACGTTCGTGTTGTTGTAGTGGAACGTGGCATACGTACTGGTCGGAGTGACGGTATAGGTCTTGCCTTGCCCATAGCGCAGTGTGTCGAACACAAATGCACCGGTGGCATCGGTAACAGCCGTCAACCCGCTCATTCCTTCACCCGTCAACGTCACCGTCACACCGGCGCAACCCATGCCGTTTGTGTACGAAACCCGTCCGCTGATCTTACCGTACGGAGAACGCCATCCGGTGCAGGTAGCCACATCGGAAGTGCTGGTGCCCTGGCACGAGTAGCGGGAAGTTACGCGATAGTCGTATCGCTTGTCCGTAGCGGTATGTGCGTCGCGGTAATCGGTAACTGTCACCGTGGTCAGCGAATCGTAGTTCGCAGCGCCCTGCTCACGGCGGTCGATACGGAAACTGTCAACGCCTCCGTGGCCCGGAGTCCAGGTCAGGAGCACGCCGTACCGGTCCGTACCCTGCGTCGCCTTCAGGTTCTCTATCTTCGCTACCGTATTGAAATACAGGTCGGGGCCGTGAATCACCTTCGGATTCAAAGATGCGGGGTCAAGTACCTTCAACGTCGAGTTGGTCTGGTCCAGACGAACCTCATAGCGGTAATGGACGCAGGCGCGGTCGGCGATATCGGTCACATGGACGTTCCACGATCCGTCGCTGTTCAGCTTCACGCTGTCGTTCGGGATAGGTGTCTCCATCGTCTCGCCCGTCTCTATCAACGTACGTTTCAGCCACAGGCGCGCACCGTTGTCCCAGTTGCAATACGTCGTGCCGGTCGGATACAGACGGTTCAGCTCCGCCTGGATGTTGCCGTACAGTTCCGCGCGGATGGCGTCGTTGTCCAATGCTCCCGACCATGCCTGATTGATGGAATCCGTCAGCTGGTTACTGCGCGTGTCGTTGCGGGACAGCCATCCGTTGTTGTCGGAGGTGATTCTGAAACGGTACGAGTTACCCACACGTGCAGGCGGAACGGTGGAGTCCACGATTCGCTCTCCGTTATACCGTACGGTGAGTTTGAAATCACGCGAGTCGGTCGGAATCAGATGCTGCTTTTTCTCGTTGAGACGCGTGAACGTGTACGTCTTGAATACATAGGTGTCGGTCTCGGGCCTATTGTACGTCAGCTCGTACGTGAAGTTCTGGATCTTGCTTTCCATGGCGCTGCTTGTGTTCGGATCCAGATACAGTTCCACCAGCGTGGCGTTGTTCACCAGTTGCGTCGTGAAGCTGCATTGGTCTTGGGGCTCCAACGTCACGTTGATCGCCTGATGCGCTATTTTCAGATTGAAATGCACTTTGCGGTTGGTGTCAAAATCCGCGTCTTTGGTATAGTTCTGTTGCACTTCCGCCAGCGGGGCCAGGTAGTTGTTCTTGACCACACTGTCCTGTTGGGCGAAATCGTGCGCCCATCCCCACATCGACGAAGATGCACGGCGTACGCGGTAATAGATGGTCCGCCCCGGACGGATCAGCTTGTTGCTGGTCAGCGTACATTCGAACGTGTTCACCCGGTCGCCATTCTCGTCATAGGTATAGTACCTGCCCGACTGGGAGTACGATTTGGTGACCGTATCCGATGCTGCCTCCGCTTCGCGCATCGCCTGCATCGGGTTGTCGGTATAGTGATAGACGGCGCTGTCTTCCGTGTATGGCAGCACCCCGATGGTCTGCGCGTCGCTGAAATCGGCTTTGAACGCACGCTGCACTTCGAACACATCGCCTTTGATAATATCCTGGGCCGTCGGGTTGTGGATCTCCCATTGCAGATTCACCTCACCCGTTGCACGTTGCTGCGCATCCAGTGCCTCGGTGCCCTTCAACGCATACACACGGTGGTAGGCGGGGATATGCACTGCGTTCGAATTCAGGCTCTGCCTCGTGCCGGCCGTCCTGTTCTTGTAGGTCTGAAACTTAGCCGAGACAAATCGCTGCACCGAGTCCTTGGTTGGAATCACTATCGTACCCGAACGGTCGCTCGTCTCCACTTCTATCGGATTCAGCGAAGTGTGATAACTGATCGGGTCCTGGAACACCACATACTGCACGGCAGCACAACCGTAACCCGTCGTACCGTTCGCATCCATCGTGTACAGATACGGCTCGTACAACTGCGGGGTCTGGGGGATATCGCCGCCCGTGTATATCTCCGGCCAACTCCAGTATTTGTAGTACGATTCATTGCCGCTCGACTGCTTGTAGATGGCCGCACTCATACCCCATTTGAACTTCTTACCGCTCAGCGAGGCAGGGGGATACCAGTCGAACGTGATATACGTGATATACTTGTGTCCGTCGTCGTTCTTGCGTTTCAGGCGAATGGCGTTCTGCTTCCAGTGCGTACGGTCGTCGGTGTTCAGCACGAGCTGCTGACCGTCATACGTACTGCGGATGATGGCACTGCCCGAATGCACATACATATAGCCTTCGCCGATATCATGCGTCGCCGTATTCTGACCTCGCTGTACACCCGCTACCGAAGCGATGCGGTGCACGTTCTGGTCGGAGCCCTCCGTCATCTGATACCATACATACGAGTCGTGACTCCCGTTGAAATTATCCGAGCCCCACAGGTAATAGTCGTTCGCGCTACCGTACACCCAAACGGGGATGTAGAACCGCAGCACACCTTCGCCCATGCTCATCACTGTATAATGGCTCTGCTGTTCCAGATAATCATTCGCCTTTGCAGTTTTCACACCTATCCATGCTAACAGCAGGGATACGATCATATAGGTTAGTCTTTTCATATCTTGCGTTGTTGATTTCCTTGTGTTGTTACGCTATGCACACATAACGCGGTGCAAAATTACAAAGAATTTTTGATATTACCAAATAATTTGGCAAAAAAATGCGAAAAAAAAGCTTGCAAGCGTTTCGCAACGCCTGCAAGCGAACTATAAAAAAAACTTTTTTTTGCCCGGCTTTTTAAGGAGAGCCGTAACTCCACAAGTACAGGGGACGGTTCTTTGATTCAGCGTATCATTTGTCCTGTCCCCGTGATTCTTTTTCCGTAAAAGCATAGGGGAGTGCCGTGAGTGGACGTCTTCGGGATAATGTTGTCGCAAATTGCGATGACATGCCCATAATTGTCTGATTATCAGTATCGGTTGCAGTTGCTGCCTGCGACCTCATATCCCGAAACTCTGTAGGTGAAAGTTGAAACATAAAATCTTGAGGGAATCGCTCAATATTACGTCTAACCTGTTCATTCAGTCGCCTAGTTTCCACGCCATACAGCGCTGCTAAGTCTTGATCGAGCATCACCTGTCGGTCGCGGATGGTGTGTATGAGAGATTCAATTTGTGTCAGGGAGTCCTGGGAAACCACTGATTCACTCCTCGTTATTATTTCAGTTGTCTTCGTCATAATCACGCAATATTCCTTTCCGCCTGCAAAGGTATAAAAAAGATTTGATATGACCAAATATTTTGAAGGGAAAATGTGAAAAATAATCTTTTTATTTGCGCATGTCAGAAAAAAGTTGTACCTTTGCACCCAAAATCAATATGACTACTCTTATAGACATATCCAAGTTCGCCGTCATCGACGAAATCGCCCTGCAGAAGACGCGCTACCTACGCAAATACTATACTTTCTCGCAACGCAACGGCGGGAAAGAAGAAATCTCTTTCACCTAT
>ONXE01000122.1 GCA_900321775.1 uncultured Bacteroidales bacterium | reverse complement strand
AGATATGAACTTTTTAGAGATAATAACGAAGCTTTTTGGCAACAAGAGCCAGAAAGACATGCGTGAGGTGATGCCTTACGTGCAGAAAATCAACGCTGTATATCCGGATTTGGCCAAGTTGTCCAACGACGAGTTGCGCGCCAAAACGGAGGAAATCAAACAACAGGTGGCGGCCTACGTGCAACCGCAGAAGGACGAGATCGCCTCTCTGAAAGCGTCAATCGAGGAGACTCCTATCGAGAAACGTGAGGCCATCTACCGTCGTGTGGACGACCTGGAGAAAGAGATCAAGAAACGCTACGAGGAAGTGCTGAACGAGGTTTTGCCGACGGTGTTTGCGATAGTAAAGGACACGGCACGCCGTTTCACCGAGAACGAAGTGGTGGAGGTGACTGCCAACGACTTTGACCGCAACCTGGCCGCCGATCCGCGTTTCGACTTCATCTCCATTGAAGGCGAGAAGGCGCTCTACAAGAACCACTGGATGGCAGGCGGCAACGAGATTACCTGGGACATGATCCATTACGACGTGCAGCTTATCGGCGGCGTGGTGCTCCACAAGGGCAAGATTGCCGAGATGGCGACAGGTGAAGGTAAGACACTGGTGGCTACGTTGCCGGTGTTCCTGAACGCCCTGACTCACGAAGGTGTGCACGTGGTGACTGTGAACGACTATCTGGCCAAACGTGACTCGGAGTGGAACGGTCCGATCTATATGTTCCACGGTTTGAGTGTGGATTGTATCGACAAGTACAAACCCAACTCTGACGAGCGTCGCAAGGCTTATCAGTGCGACATCACGTTTGGTACGAACAACGAATTCGGTTTCGACTACCTGCGTGACAACATGGCCACGAGCCCGCTGGATCTGGTTCAGCGCAGCCACAACTACGCCATCGTCGATGAGGTGGACTCGGTGTTGATAGATGACGCCCGTACGCCGTTGATTATCAGCGGTCCTGTTCCTAAGGGAGATGACCAAATGTTTGATGAGTACAAGCATCGCGTGGAGTTGCTGGTTCGCACGCAGCAGACCGAAGTGACGAAGTATCTGACCGAGGCCAAGCAGAAGATGATGAGCGAGGACAAGGCCGTTCAGGAAGAGGGCGAGTTGGCGCTGTTCCGTGCATACAAAGGTCTGCCCAAGAACAAGGCGCTGATCAAGTTCCTCTCGGAGCCGGGCATCAAAGTGCGCCTGCAGAAAACCGAGGAGTTCTACATGCAGGAGCAGAACAAGAACATGCATATTGCTACCGACCCGCTGTACTTTGTTATCGACGAGAAGAACAAGCAGATTGAGCTGACTGACAAGGGCGCGGAAGTGCTGGCAGGTCAGACCGACGACCCCAACTTCTTCGTGCTGCCCGACGTGGGTTCCGAAGTGGCGGATATCGAGAAAGACCCGACGCTAACGGCAGACCAGAAGCAGGAGAAGAAAGATGAGGTGATTTCGCAATACGCAGTCAAGAGCGAGCGCGTACATACTGTCAATCAGTTGCTTAAGGCATATACGCTGTTCGAGAAAGATGTGGACTACATCGTTACTGAGGACAATCAGGTGAAGATTGTGGATGAGCAGACCGGCCGTGTGATGGAAGGTCGTCGCTGGTCCGATGGTTTGCATCAAGCCGTGGAAGCCAAGGAGAACGCCAAGGTGGAGGCTGCTACGCAGACGTTTGCCACCATCACGCTGCAGAACTATTTCCGTATGTACAACAAACTGGCCGGTATGACCGGTACGGCTGAGACGGAAGCGGGCGAGTTCTGGAACATCTACAAACTGGATGTAGTGGTTATCCCGACCAACAAACCCGTGGCCCGTATCGACAAGAACGACCGCATCTATCGAACCAAGCGCGAGAAATACAACGCTGTTATCGAAGAGATTGTGAAGATGGTAGGCGAGGGTCGTCCGGTGCTGGTGGGTACCACTTCGGTGGAGATCTCCGAGCTGTTGAGCCGTATGCTGACGCTGCGCAAGATACCTCATCAGGTGTTGAACGCCAAGTTGCACCAGAAAGAGGCCGACATCGTGGCTCAGGCAGGCCGTCCGGGCGTTGTGACTATCGCGACGAACATGGCCGGTCGTGGTACGGATATCAAACTGACGCCTGAGGTTCGCGAGGCCGGCGGTTTGGCTATCCTCGGCACGGAGCGTCACGAGAGCCGTCGTGTGGACCGCCAGTTGCGTGGTCGTGCGGGCCGTCAGGGCGACCCGGGTAGTTCGGTGTTCTTCGTTTCGCTGGAGGATGAGTTGATGCGACTCTTCGGCTCGGACCGTATAGCCGGCGTAATGGACCGTCTGGGCTTTGAGGAAGGCGAGGTGATTGAGAACTCGATGATCAACAGTTCCATTGAGCGTGCACAGAAGAAGGTGGAGGAGAACAACTTCGGTATCCGTAAGCACCTGATTGAATACGACGACGTGATGAACCAGCAACGTAATGTGGTGTATGCCAAACGTCGTCACGCCCTCATGGGTGAGCGCTTGGGTGTGGACATTACCAATATGATTTACGACGAAGCGCAGGCGTTGGTGAACACAGCCAAAGATTCGGGCGACTACGAGGCACTGCAAATGGATGTGCTGCAGTCGTTCGCCATGGAAGTGCCGTTCGATGAGGACACGTTCCGTCGGAGCAAAGAGCAGGCTTTGGCAGACCAATTGGCCGAGGCTGCGCTGGAGCTGTTCAAACGTAAGATGGACACCATAGCAGCCATCGCCAACCCCGTAGTGAAGCGCGTGTTCGAGGACAAAGGTTCGCAGTACAAGAACATCCTCATCCCCATCACCGACGGCAAACGTACGTATCAGGTTATCGTCAACCTGGAGGACGCCTACAAGACCGAGGGCAAGGAAGTGGTGAAGAGTTTCGAGAAGCAGACGCTGCTCTACGTGATTGACGACGAGTGGAAAGAGCACCTGCGCCAATTGGACGAACTGCGCCATTCGGTACAGACGGCCAGCTACGAGCAGAAAGACCCGTTGCTTATCTACAAGATCGAGTCCTTCGGTCTGTTCGAGCAGATGCTGAACAGCTTCAACCACCGCGCCATTGCAATCCTGATGCGTGGACAGATCCCGACCCGCGACCCGAATGAGGTACGTCAGGCTCAGGCTCCGCAACGTCAGGACATGAGCAAGTACCGTACGCAAAAAGACCAGGTGATGTCGCGTACGCAGGCTCCGCAGATGGGGTCTGTCAGCAGCAGCGGCGGCATCCAGACCGCTATGTCGGCGGCCAACGGTCAGGATACGCGTCGTCAGCAGGTGACGCAGCCTATCATTGCCGAGAAGAAGATTCGCCCCAATGATCCGTGCCCGTGCGGAAGCGGCAAGAAATACAAACAGTGCCACGGCAAAGCAGGAGGGATGATGTAATATGAACCCGCTATTGTACATCACTTGGGACTTCGACCCCGTCGCCTTTACCATCGGCAGCCTGTCCGTGCGTTGGTACGGCATCTGTTGGGCGGTGGGCATCTATCTGTGCTGGTTGGTGCAGGTGTGGCTTTACAAACAGGACAAAGCGCCTGAAGATTGGGGAGACAAGATTTTCACGTACATGACCATAGGTGTCATCGTGGGTGCCAGGTTGGGTCATTGCTGGTTCTACGAATGGCACGAAGCCGCGCTACTCGGACTCGAACCCGTGCATTTCCTGGGCATGACTTTCAACTATCGCAACCCGTACATCGAGCATCCGCTGTGGCTGCTCAAAGTTTGGGAGGGCGGCCTGTCCAGCCATGGCGGCGCGATGGGACTCATCACTGCGGGAATCATCCTCAACTACAAGCATTTCCATACCGGCATCGCCTGGATTTTCGACCGTCTGGTCATCGGCATCGCCGTCACGGCTACACTGATACGCTTGGGTAATCTGTTCAACTCCGAGATTTACGGCGGCCCGACGGACCTGCCCTGGGGGTTCATCTTCGTTCGCGACGGTCAGACCGTTCCGTGCCATCCCACGCAGATATACGAGATGCTTTATTGCATCGTGGCAGGTCTAGTAGCGCTGTGGATGTATCGCCGCACCTCGGCCAAGCAGCGACCGGGACTAATCTTCGGCGTGTGGTTACTAATCGTCTTCGTGACGCGTTTCCTGCTGGAGTTTATCAAGTTTGACCAGGAGGCTTTCGAAGCCAACTTCGTCCTGAACATGGGACAAGTGCTTTCCATTCCACTGATTATCTGGGCCGTGTGGCTTATATGGCACGCGCTCAGCCATGACCCTGTTCCGATAGATTATGCCAAGAGATAATGCGACGATTAGTGCTCATAATGTTTGCAGTAGTATCCTGTGCCGCCTTTGCGTCGCAGGATTCTCTGCAATCTAATGTGATCACTTACGCCGATACGTTCAAGATAACGCAGGAAGCCAAAGCCGTTGGCGATGAGGCCGAAGAGCAGATTTTGCTCGACCTGCTACACCGGCAAGCGTTGCTTATCAAAGCTCATAACGACTCCGTTCAGGCTGTTCAGGACAGCATCCTTCATGCCGATTCGACTTGGCTTGCGCTGCAAGATTCGCTACGGGTGGTGGCGCAACTTAGGCGCGAACAGGAACTGCGCGACTCCATTGCTCGCGAGGAAGAGGAGCTGAGGCGGCTCAAGTCGCAACTCATCAAAGCTGAGGAACTCCACCACGATACAGCCCTCGTGGAAACGGACGACAATGTAAAGGCGCTGATGGAGGATGCCGAAGAGGACCGGCAGCGGATACTCCGTTCGCGCAAAGGCTACGGACCGTGGTACAAACAGGCTACGGGACTCGTGCAGTTTTCGCAGGGTTATGTATCCGGCAACTGGTATCAGGGCGGTAACTCCAGTTTCGCCATGTACGCCAACCTGAAGGGTATCATCAAGTACGATGCCAAGAAATGGGTCACGTGGGAGAACACCGGCGAATGGCAAGAGGGTTTTAGTACCGCGTTGGGAGACTCGCTTCGCAAGATTAATATGACGGACGATGTCTTCAAGATTTACAGCAAACTGAACGTTCGCATCAAGGCCGAGAAGCTGTACGGCTCGTTTTCTATCGATTTCCAGACCCCGTTCTTCAACACCTGGAAAGAGAACACCAACACCCTCAAGACCGGCACGTTCACGCCTATCCGATTCAACTGGGCGCTCGGTGTGGACTACAAGCCCATCAAGAACATGTCTATGGTGTTCGCGCCGTTGGCTTACAAACTGGTTTACGCCAAGGACACTATCAACGTGGACCGTTCCGTCTATGGTATCAGTTCAGGCAATATGCTCAGTACCTTTGGTTCGTCAGTGCGCTTCGAGTGGAAATGGCGGCCGCTCAGGGAGATTTACCTCGAGACGGTTTTCTACGCCTACACCAACTACAAGATGTTCGAGGTGGATTGGGAAATCACATGCGACTTCATCATCAACCGTTACATGTCGGCCCGCGTGATGCTCCATCCGCGCTACGACTCTTCCGCCATCGTGGAGGGAGATACGCACGCCAAGATGCAATTCAAAGAACTAATAAGTATAGGTTTCGCTCATAAATTCTACTAATTTAAGCGGTAACCCGTAACCAGTAACCCGTAACCATTATAACAATGACAATAGCGATTTTTGGAAATAGCGGCAAACGCGAGACGCTCTCTGAGGTCAAGTATTTACTGGACTTCATGCAGCGTCACGATGTTCGTGTGATCCTTTCAAACGAACTGCGCAGCGAGATGAACTTGCGGGAAGAGTACCCTCTCTACACGCCCGAAACGGACGAGAACATCCATTTCGCCCTCTCTATCGGCGGCGACGGTACGTTCCTCACTACGGCCAT
>ONXE01000024.1 GCA_900321775.1 uncultured Bacteroidales bacterium | reverse complement strand
ACGCGCTTGAAGTACTCGCCCACCTCGACGAAGTTGTCGAAGTCGTAGTCTTTGGCGCAGATGTCCATCACCAGGTCGAGCATGTACTGCTGGCGCTCCAGCGGGCAGACGGAGTCAATCTTGTCGAAGGCGTCCTGCTGGAGGATGACGAAGTCGATGACCTCGCTCTTCCAGAACGTCTCGTGGTAATCCACGGGCACGCCGTCGTCGCCAAGGATGTTGATCTGTTCCTGAATCTCCTTACCGCGCTGCAGAAGGGTCTTCATGTCGTTCACTTTGCTTGTCCACTGGGGGTTGATGCGGTTGGAGATATACTCTTCGAACTCGGGGTACTCGATGTACTTGGAGTAGGAGTCGATGGGGTTCACGGCGGGGTAGCGCTTGCGGTCGGCGCGAGCCTGCTCCAAAGCGTAGAAGCATCGTGCCACTTTCTTCGTACCCTCGGTAACGGGCTCCTTGAGGTTACCACCGGCAGGCGAAACCGTGCCAAGGAAAGTAACCGAACCTGTTGCGCCGTTGTTCAGATAGACGTAACCAGCTCGTGAGTAGAAGGCGCCGATGATAGCGGAGAGGTCCATCGGGAAAGCGTCCTGACCGGGCAGCTCCTCCAGACGGTTGGACATCTCACGCAGAGCCTGTGCCCAACGGGAGGTCGAGTCGGCCATGAGGAGTACGCGCAGACCCATGGAGCGGTAGTACTCGGCGATGGTCATAGAGGTATAAACCGAGGCCTCACGCGAAGCCACGGGCATGTTGGAGGTGTTGGCGATGATGATGGTACGCTCCATCAGTTTGCGTCCGGTGTGCGGGTCCTCCAGTTCGGGGAACTCGGTGAAGGTCTCTACGACCTCGTTGGCACGCTCACCGCAGGCAGCGATGATGACGATGTCGGCCTCGGCCTGTTTGGAGATAGCGTGCTGGAGGACGGTTTTACCTGTACCGAACGGTCCGGGGATGAAGCCCGTACCGCCTTCGCAGAGCGGGTTGGCCGTGTCGATGGTACGAACGCCTGTTTCCAGCAGTTTGAATGGACGGGGTTTTTCTTTGTAGGCGGTGATGGCTTTCTTCACCGGCCATTTCTGCACCATGGTCACTTCGTGATCCTGGCCCTCGACGTCGGTCAGTACGGCCATGACGTCGCTAATCTTGTAGTCACCTTCTTTGGCCAGCGACTTGACGGTGTACGTGCCCTGGAAGACAAACGGCACCATGATCTTGTGCGGCTGATGGTTCTCGTCCACTTCGCCGAGCCAAGCAGCGGCGTCCACTTTGTCGCCGACCTTGGCCAGCGGTTTGAAATGCCAGAGCTTCTCTTGATCAAGGGGGTAGTTGTACTCGCCTCGCTGGAGGAACACGCCGTGCAGTTTGTCCAGGTCGTTCTGCAGACCGTCGTAGTTGCGGCTCAAGAGGCCCGGACCGAGGGTTACCTCGAGCATGTGACCTGTGAATTCTACTGTGTTGCCAACCTTCAGACCGCGGGTCGATTCGAACACCTGAACATAGACGTCACCTACAATCTTGATGACCTCTGCCATAAGTTTCTTCTCGCCCAGGTTGATGTAGCAGATCTCGTTTTGCGAAACCGGACCGTCCACACCTACCGTCACCAGGTTGGAGATTACACCTTTTACTTTTCCTGTTGTCATTATTATTTACGATTTTACAATTTACGATTTATTGAACTTAATGTCTCGCTTCATGTCCGCAATGAGTTCGCGGAAGATACGTGCGCCCTCTTCTTTGTTGAGGATATCCCAGCGGAAGAGCATCTGCGCCTGCAGCCAATAGGCGAACACGTTCTCAGCCTCGAAATAGCTGAAGAGCGTCTTTTCCTCGAGCCAGGCCCAGCGCAGGGCGTCGGTTTTCTTCTCGCGCTCGTAGAGGTCTTCCACGTCGCTTAGGCGGAGGATGTCGTCTATCTCAGGCAGTGTGGCGCTGAGTCCGAAGTCCTTCTGGTTGGAGGAGCGGAGTGCGTCTTGCACCTCGCCTTCGCCCACGATGGCTTTGCGGATGTCGAAGCCGTGCTTGCGGCAGATGACTGCGGCGAGGATGTTGTTCAGGTTCAAGTTGAACGCAAACCACTCACGCACGAATGCGTTGGGTGAGCGCATACCTTCCTCATACAACAATTGCGCGCGCAAGTCTTCCTCGCGGAGGGGTGATTCAGCCTGCAGGTCTTCGTTGCGGCTAAGCAATTTGGTTATATGCTCGTCGGTAGGTTTCATGCACAGCATGTCGAGCGCCTTGAGGTCACTACCAGAGAGGTTCTCGCGAATCTCCGTTTCGAGCTGCTCGGGCGTCAGACGTTGTTTGGTGTCCAACGACAAGTCCTGCAAACCAACTAATAAACAATGGTAAAGCATTGCTCTCTGTTTTTCGGGTTAGAACAGCAATTCCTGAATCTGGGGACGCAGGTACTCTTTGAAGTACTCGATAAGTTCGTTGTCGCCGAAGGTCAGCTTGTAACCGCCTTTCTCGGGTACGATAGCGAAGTCGGTTTTCTGTCCCTTGACTTCCTCAATCTTGAGTCCCTTGTCGAGGAGGGTCTTCAAGTTGCCGGCCACATATTTCTTGAGTGCCTCGGCATCTTTGGCCTCGATACGTACCTCGCCGTTCTGTGCCAATTGGGCTGCCAGGTCGGCGATGAGTTTCTGCATGAAAACTTTGTCAGCAGTAGCAGCCTTGACGCTGTCTGCAGCGATTTTGTCAGTCAGGAGGTTGGTCACCTCGGTTTTGATGGCGTTGACGGATTGCTCGGCATAAAGCTTGAGTTCAGCGCGCGTGTTCTTGTCCAATTCGTGCGCTTTGGCCTCAGCAGCAGCCAGTTTGTCGTTCGCCTCTTTCTCGGCAGCTGCAATAATGGCCTTGGCCTCTTCCTGTGCCTTAGCCACCAGTTCCGCTGCCTCTGTCTTACCTTTCTCTACTCCTTCAGCGTAGATTTTTTCAGTTAGTTCCTGGAGTGTGTTCATATGTTTGTATTTTGTTATTTTTGTGCATTCTGAGCCATTTTACGGAATTTGGGTGCAAAGTTACAAAAACTTTCTGACATACACAAGAAAAAAGCAAAAAAAGTTGTTTTTTTATGCAAATATTTGCATATATCAGAAAGAATCCTTAACTTTGCAGGCGATTTCAAACGGAGACAGCATGAAACGAAGAGAATTCATAAGCAAAGCGGCGTTGGGTGGTTTGGCCCTAAGTTTGTCGCCGGAGTTGTTGGCGAAAATGAGCGAGCGCATTCCTTCCGTCCCGGGTGTCGGGAGTGTCGCGAGTAGCGGCAAGATGCGTATGACGTGGCAGCCGTACGAGCTGGCGTTGAGGCATACGTTCACCGTGTCGTCCTTCTCGCGCAACACCACTCCGACGGTACAACTGCGCATCGATTACGAGGGATTCACCGGTCATGGCGAGGCCTCGCTTCCACCCTATTTGGGCTATACGGTTGAGGGCACTTTGCGTTTCCTCGAGAAAGTCAACTTAGAGCAATTTGCTTCTCCGTTTTTGCTGGAAGACATTCTGACATATGTTGACACTATCGACCCGGGTGAATCGCCTGCAAAAGCGGCCATCGACATCGCCCTGCATGACCTGGTCGGGCAACTGATGGAGCAACCCGTTTACAGACTATACGGACTCGATCCGGACAAGTGTCCGTCCACGTCGTTCACCATCGGCATCGACACGCCCGAAGTGGTGCGCGAGAAGACCCTGGAGTGCGCAGGTCGGTTCAATGTGCTCAAGATCAAAGTAGGGCGTTCCACCGACAAAGAGATGGTGGAGGCCATTCGTTCCGTGACCAACCTGCCGCTGGTGGTGGATGCCAATCAGGGCTGGACGGACCGAGAGGAGGCGCTGGACATGCTGTATTGGTTGCATGAACGGGGCGTCAAGATGGCGGAACAGCCCATGCCGAAGGAGCAGATGGACGACATCGCGTGGCTCACGGAGCGGGCACCTATGCCGGTGATTGCCGACGAGTCGTGTCAGCGGCTGTGTGACATAAAACGTCTCAAAGGAGTCTATTCCGGCATTAACATCAAACTAATGAAATGCACGGGAATCCGTGAGGCGTACAAGATGATGGTTTACGCCCGTGCCGAGGGGATGAAAGTGATGATTGGGTGCATGACCGAGACTTCGTGTGCCGTGACTGCAGCCGCGAGTCTCTCGCCTCTGGTGGATTTCGCCGACCTGGACGGCAACCTGCTCATCGCCAACGATCTGTACGAAGGCGTGGGTCTCCGCAACGGGCACCTCACTCTACCCCATCGTCCAGGCTTGGGATTGAAAGAAAAGTAACATTGGAATTTTGCAGAAATTCGTGTGGTGGTATTTTGGCGTTTCGGGAGTTATGCCTTCGGTCTGAGAGGGTAAGGAGGGGGTCCGAAAAAAGTACGGAGGTGTAAGCAAGCTCCTCCCTAAACATATTTTGTCGGAATCCGTCAAAAGAGTTACGCGATTTCCGAGGCCGAAGAATTTGAAATTTCCCTATTTTTTCGAAGTTCTCAAGACATCAGTTCTCACTATACAAAACAGCCGGTGAAGGTTAGGTTGGAGAGTGAGGAGATGACGGGATGGAACAGGGGTGGAAACATCAAACGAGCGTATATTGCCATGAAAAGCATCTCAAAACAGTGCAAAACCTGCGGTTTTCTTTGCCTAAATGGCACGATCTGCTTCGCCGTGTGCATTTTTCTCGCATTTTATTTGGCCATGTCAAAACTTTTTACTAACTTTGCAGCCGAAAATAATAAATGCACCTATGAAACGAGTTTTTGGAGTCGGAGTGGCTCTTGTGTTATGGCTATGCGGGGCGTTAGTGAATGCAGCTCCGGTGAGTGAGTCGGCTGCGTTGCAACGGGCTCAGGCATTTTTGTCCGGTCGAGGACGAGTATGTGTACTGGAGACAGCTTCGCGCGCGCCAATGCAGGGTTCGCATGAGGCAGAAGCGCCTCAAGCGTATCATATCTTCAACGTGGCGGAGCAAGGTGGTTTTGTCATCGTGAGCGGTGATGACCGTGCGGTGCCGGTGTTGGGTTATTCCGACTCGGGATTTCTGGACTCGGAACATCTGCCCGCAGGACTACAGGATCTGCTGAACAGTTATGCCGAGGAAATAGCCATTCTGGCAGCAGACACGACTCCGCAGGTGCAGGCTCCTACAGCGATACGCGCCGTCAAGAAGATACGCAGACCTATCCTTCCGATGATAGAGACGCATTGGGGACAGAGTGATGCCTACAACCTGTGCACCCCAGTAGGACAGGGTTCCAGCGGACCGGAGCATGCACTGACGGGTTGCGTGGCTACAGGTATGGCTCAACTGATGTATTATCACCGTTGGCCAAGCACTACGACGAAGACTATTCCCGGCTATTACAGCAAAGATATGCGCCTAAATCTGGATTCGCTGCCGGTGACCACATTTGACTACGACTCGATGTTACCAGCATACAACAGCCAATCGGATTCATCGGCCATGATGGCAGTGTCGAAACTGATGCAATACTGCGGCTATGCCATACAAATGGATTATGGTCTGAATGGCAGTTCTGCCACTACGAGCAAGATGCCGCGGACCCTGCTAAACTATTTTGACTACGACTCTACCGTGCTGTATGTAGAGCGTCTGTACTATGATTACGATGGTTGGACTGAGCTATTATACAATGAGTTACGCAACGGTCGTCCCGTGGGATATTCGGCCAAGCGAATAGGTGGTGGCCACATGTTTATCTGTGACGGCTACGATGCGGACGACTATTTCCACTTCAATTTCGGTTGGAAAGGCGACAGCGACGGTTACTACAGTTTGTCAGCGTTGAACCCGTTCAGGACCAATGGCGAAACGCGCTACGACGACGGCGGATACTGTTCCCGTCATGCAGCAGTGATAGGCGTCCGTCCCAATACGGGCGAATCGCCGATTCTGGCTCCTCTCGAACTGACTGAGTTCACGTTCAATGACGAAGGCACGCACAGCAAGGTCGTTCAGCGCAACTCGGTAGAAGAAGATTTCCCGGGCACGCGATACCTTTTCAAAGTTTATTCGATGCTGACAGACACGGCGGAGTTTGAGTATATCGCTAAAGTCATTGACAATGAGACGGGTGAATGGGCAGACACAATCATTTTCAGCACCGCTCCTGACCTCCTGCCAACCCTAAAGGGTAGGACCTGGAGAATGACTCGTTCCATGGGCAAAGGTCTTGTCCGCGGCACATATCAGATACGTTTTCAGGGACGAGTGCACGGAACGCAGGAGTGGAAAGACTGCTTGTACAGCGACCAGTTCTACCTGACCGCAGAAGTGGACAGTCTGACGATGACGCTGCATGCAGAACGGACGAAGCATGTGAACCCGAACCTGGTGGATATCAACAGTTACGGTCCGCACACCGTCGGACTGGAGGACACTGTAGTCGTGCGCATTGTGGCAACGGCAGGCGACTGCCGAACCGAGAATCTGTGTGTATCCAGACAGGAAGACGGAGATTTCTACGACGTATCCACACAGCATGCTTTCGTTCTGATGGGCGATACGGCTACTATTCAGTTCACGTACAAACCATCAAAAGCAGGAAACGACACGCTGGCCGTTTTTGACTGGTCCACGCAGATAGAGCCCACGGACAGTATGGCTCCGGATTTGCTCGTTGTGGCTATCGCCGATGATCCGAACAAGCCCATTGGAGATGACACGGAGTTGACAGCTTCTGCGGAGATTTACAACCTAAGCAACAATACGTTGTACGGTAACGGCCTGCATTCGGCGTTTACCTTTGTCAACCAGTCGCCGGACAATGCAGTGCGCCTGTACCTTTATTGCGTGATATACCGATGGACGCAGAACAATAGCGGTCAATGGTCTTCCAGAAGGATAGAGACGCTGGAAGAGACACTCATCATCCCCAAACGGACAGGCGAGGAAGCCGATACTATCGTGGTACCGATGGATATAGAAGGCATTGCCTCGCAACCGGACGGTTTCTACAGTTTCCGTTACGTGTACTTCAAATATTTGAACGAATGGGTACAACATGACCTGGTAGAGCTTGGTTTGGAAGACAATCACGGTGTGATACGTATAGAAGGCGGGTACAACCTGGGCGATGCGACAGGGCATAGCACGCTGGTACCTGACAGCGACACGATTCGCTGCGGCAATGCCTGCTTTGTGGACCTGAGAACGAAGGTATTGACAGGCACGGTAATCGAACCGAGCGACAACCCCAACTGCCTGTATTTGCTGAACTCCCAAGCCCCTGTTCCTGCCGAACTGACGGGACTGAACGTGGTTGTGAATGACACGGCTGACAGCATCATCCTGCACGACAGCCATGATTTCTTCTGCCCCGTCTCGCTGCTGGCACACAGTATTCAGATGAGCCGAGAGATAAGTACGCCCATGCCTTCGCATGACGGCTGGAACACCCTTGTTCTGCCTTTTGAGCCGAGCGTGATTCCGGAAAAACTGAGGCTGTTTGTTCCTGACTATGACGAGCCGCTTCATCTCTTCATAAAGGAGGAGACGTCGATTCAGCCGTACAAGCCCTATTTCGCATTTATGGAGCATGACAGCACAGCAACTATCCAGCAGAACGTGCGTTTCTCTGCCAGCGAATATGTGCTAACGCCCACTCCGGATGAGATGGTTTGGGACGGTGATTTGTACAGTGTTGGCGCTACGTGCAGACGACAGGAGATAGAGGGCGCGATGGTGCTGCGGCCGGAAAAGGACTATTTCACCAAACCCGGAGATAAGGCCACCGTTGAACCGTTCAGCGTGTGGATAAAGGGAATCACGCGCTTTGCGGATATGGTCGGCTCCGTCGCACTTCGGACAGCCACTCCTACCGGCACGGAAGAGGTGCAAGCTGACCCACAGACGACGTCCGACGACAATGCCTGGTACACCTTGACAGGTATTCGTCTGGGCGCTGCTCCCACACAACCCGGCGCGTATATCCACCAACACAGAGTGGAGATTGTCCGATAAGGAGAGCACATTCCAAAACAACCGAACAAACATGAAAAAACATACCATATGAAACGACTTGGAATCATTCTGACGGCAGCGCTGGTGCTGCTGAGTTGTCAACAGAAAGACGCAGAGTTCAGGCGCGTGGCGTACGGAGACCCGATTATGCCAATACGCCTGATGAGCGACTCGACGGAAGTGTATTTGACTGATTATCTGCCAAGTTTGGACCTTACCACGCTTGGTGCAGCCAAACTGACCGACGGTTTTGACGGTTTGAAGGCCGATGCGGCTGACGCCAAGCTGATGCTGTACGGCAACCCGAAAGAAGTGGGTGTGCTGACTTTTGACCATGGCGGTTCGTTTAAGATAGACATCCCTATCCTACCGAATATGCCTGTTCGTCAGGGACTTACGACGCTTGGCATCACGGACGACATGCTGTTTTTGGAGGTGGCGGACGAGTTGAAACCGCTCCATTTCCGTTGCTTCCTGCAGAACAGGGCGTTGGGTTCGTATGTGATGACTCTAGGCGCGGACGGACATTACTTGTTCGACCTGAAGAGCCTGAAGCCGGGCATAAAGGGCCGCAGCTATCTGCGCATTTATGCCTGGAACGACGATGTCCTCCTGAATGACCTGCTTATTCCGCTACAGGACGGTTATCCCGTGCTTAATGTGGACGAGTTGACGCGCCACGACGCCAATGCACAGGTGCTGTACAGTATTCTGGTGGACCGTTTCTACGACGGCAACCCGGATAATGATGCCCCGCTGAACCGTCCCGACGTGGACCCGCGCGTTGATTATAAAGGTGGCGACCTGAAAGGTATCACCGCCAAAATAGAGGCCGGCTACTTCGACACGCTGGGCGTGAACACGTTGTGGATCTCGCCTATCACACAGAACCCCAAAGATGCGTGGGGACAATACCATAACCCCGACACGAAATTCAGCGGTTATCACGGCTACTGGCCTATCTTCAACACGAAGATTGATGACCGCATGGGTACAGATGAGGAGTTGAAGGAACTGCTGGCGACAGCCCACGCGCATAACATCAACGTCATTCTGGACTATGTGGCCAACCATATGCATATCAACTCGCCTACCCTGCAGGAACACCCGGACTGGATTACGGACAGTATCCTGCCTGACGGACGGAGGAACTTCGAGTTGTGGGACGAGGCGCGTTTGACCACCTGGTTCGACAAACATATCCCCACGCTTGACCTGGAGCGCGAGGAGGTATGTGACGCTATGACAGACACTGCGTTGTATTGGCTGCAGAACTACGACTTCGACGGTTTCCGTCACGATGCGTGCAAGCATATCCCGCTGAACTATTGGCGCATGTTCACCCATAAGATGAAGAGCCGCTATCCTGACCGTCCGCTATGGATGATAGGCGAGACCTACGGCAGCAACGAACTAATTGGTTCGTACGTGAAGAGCGGCATGCTGAACGCGCAGTTCGATTTCAACATCTATCACACCGCCATCGACGTGTTAGGCAAGGACGAGCCGCTCACCAAAGTGGCAGAGGTCATCGACGAGTCGCTGGCCTCCTACGGCTATCATCACACCATGGGCAACATCAGCGGCAACCACGACAAGACGCGATTCATCTCGTTGGCCGGAGGTGCTGTAAGTTGGAACGAGAACGACAAAGATGCAGGTTGGCACCGCACGATAGGTGTGACCGCCGACGGCGACCCGATGCGCGAGGCCGTAGCGTTCAAGAAAGCGCTGTTGCTGGAGGTGCTGAACCTGACTATCCCCGGCGTGCCGTGCATTTATCAGGGTGACGAATATGGCCAATGCGGAGCGAACGATCCGGATAACCGTCGCATGATGCGTTTCGCAGGGCTGAGTCAAAACGAAACGTGGTTCTTAGGACAGGTGGAGGAGTTGATTCGCCTGCGCAGGACCAGCCTGCCGCTGATTTACGGCGACTACGACCTGCGCTATGCGGACGACAAGGTGCTGGTGTACAGCAGGACGTACATGGGCGAAGAAATAACCGTCGGCATCAACAACAGCACCGAAACCGTGGAAAAAGAGGGTTTGACCATCGAACCATATAGTTACACTATTAACAAAGAATGGAAATAGAATGAAGACAATAAAACACATAGGACTTATAGGTCTAATAGGTCTAATAGGATTGATAAGCTGCTCGAAGAAAGCGCCACAGTATGACGCACCGTTTGCCAAGGGCGCGGATGTGGGTTGGCTGTCGGAAATGGAGCATGACAGTATGCTGTTCTACAACGCAGCAGGTGAGGCAGACGACTGCATCAGCATCCTGAAAGAGACAGGCTGCAACGCTATCCGTTTGCGCGTATGGGTGGATCACGCCACGGGCTGGAGCAACCTGCCTGACGTGTTGGCTATGTCGCATCGCGTCAAGGACGCAGGTATGAGGCTGATGATTGACCTGCACTACAGCGATTTCTTCGCCGACCCGCAACGGCAGGACATTCCTCATGCCTGGCAGGCATTGGATCTCGATGAACTATGCCTGGCTGTCGGTGCGCACACCATAGATGTGCTGCAGACGCTCAAAGATGCGGGTATTGAGCCGGAATGGGTGCAGATAGGCAACGAGACTACCAACGGCATGCTATGGCCGATAGGGGCGCTCAAGACAGAGAACGGTTGGCGCAACTACGCACGGCTCAGCAACTGCGGATACGAAGCCGCCAAACAGGTTTTTCCGAACATCTGCTGCATCATACATGTGGATAACGCTTTTATTCCCCGTGTTCCGTGGTTTAAGAAGTTCCGGGAGGTTGGCGGCAAGTGGGACATGATCGGTTTGAGTCACTACCCCTTCACGCAGGACACCATCTCTCCGATAGACATGAACACCCTTTGTGCCGAGGATATCCGCCAGTTGCACGACACCTTTGCCTGCCCCGTGATGCTTACCGAGATAGGCATTGCCTCGTGGCTGCCGGACGAAGCCGAAGCCTGTATTCGGGACTTCCGTCAAAAGACCGACGGGATGGACGGATACGTGGGCGTGTTCTACTGGGAACCTCAGGTTTACGGAGGCTGGCGACCCGCAGAGTATATCCCTCTCGGATGGGGCAGTTATCCTATGGGAGCGTTTGCCGAAGGAAAACCGATGCAAGCGTTGAAAGCGTTGTTTAACTAAAACAAGAATGTGCAAATGAAGAATATAGGGAAAATAGGACTGATTGGTCTGATTGGTCTGATTGGATTCACAGGTTGCTCCAAGAAGCAGGAAACGGTCTATCGCACCGACCAACTCATCACCAACTGGCGGTTCGCGCACATGCGATTGGTGAACGCGGAGGACAGCATCTATGGCGTTATTCCAGAGGAGATAGAGGACATCACCATTCCTCACGATTGGGCCATCTCCGGGCCTTTTGACCGCAGTAACGACCTGCAGGAAGTGGCCGTGGTACAGAACGGCGAGAAGACCGCTACAGTCAAGACCGGCCGCAGCGGAGGTCTGCCGTGGATGGGGAGAGGATGGTACGAGACACATATTCCCACTCCCGACCGGGACAAGTGCTACACCCTGCTGTTTGACGGAGCCATGTCGCACGCCCAGGTATGCGTCAACGGCAAAGAGGTTATCCGTTGGCCCTACGGCTACAACGCCTTCTATGCCGACATCACTCCTTATGTGGACAGCGACACCTCCACCATCGTTGTGACGTTGGAGAACAAGCCCCAGTCCAGCCGCTGGTACCCGGGGGCAGGACTATATCGCAACGTGCATCTGATTACCACCAACAAGACGCATGTACCCGTCTGGGGGACACATATCACCACCCCCGAAGTGAGCGAAGACAAAGCCCTCGTCCACATCGACGTACAGGTGGAAGGACCCAAGGAAAATGTGCTGGTTCTCACCACGTTGTACTATGGCGACGAGCCTGTGGCTTCAACCGAGCACGCCCGCGGCACGATTGAAGTAAAGAACCCCAAACTGTGGTCACCGGAAGAGCCGAACCTGTATCGCGCCGTGACATTGCTGATGCGCGACGACAGAATCATCGACCAGTACACCACCCGCTTTGGTATCCGCAGCATCCGCTATACGCCCGAGCATGGGTTCCAACTGAATGGCAGGACGCGCAAGTTCAAAGGCGTTTGCCTGCACCACGACCTCGGCCCATTGGGCGCTGCTGTTCACAAAGACGCGCTGCGACACCAGTTGAGCATGCTCAAAAACATGGGCTGCGATGCTATCCGTACCTCGCACAACATGCCGGCTTCCGAGTTGGTGGAACTGTGCGAAGAGATGGGGTTCATGATGATGGTGGAGCCTTTCGATGTGTGGGACTGGGGCAAGACCGACAACGACTACCACGTACATTTTAACGAGTGGGCAGAGAAGGATATTACCAACATGGTACTGCATTTCCGCAACTCGCCCGCGGTAGTGATGTGGTCTTCCGGCAACGAAGTATGGAACCAGACCTTCCCAAAAGGGTATGAAACGGTTGAGCAACTGCAGGCCATCTTCCACCGTCTGGACCCGACACGTCCTGTTACGTGCGGTATGGACCAAGCCAAGACAGTCATCTACAACGGGTTCGCCGCCGCGGTAGAGCTACCGGGATTCAACTACCGAACCGGACGTTATCTGGAGGCATACGAACACCTGCCGCAGAAGATGTTGCTGGGATCGGAGACCGCTTCGACCGTCTCATCGCGCGGCATCTATAAGGTGCCTGCAATCATCCAGCCAGACGCGATATATGCCGACGGGCAATGCTCCGGATACGATGTAGAGTATTGTGCATGGTCAGGTCTGCCCGAGCAGGATTTCGAGTTGCAGGACGACTATTCCTGGACACTTGGACAGTTCGTCTGGACCGGTTTCGACTACTTGGGAGAGCCCTCGCCGTACGACACGGACGCTTGGCCGAGTCACTCGTCTTATTTCGGCATCATCGACTTAGCTTCGCTGCCCAAAGACCGCTATTGGCTCTACCGTTCGCAGTGGAACCAAGACGAGCCTACACTGCATCTACTGCCACATTGGAACTGGCAGGACGGGCAACATGTGCCGGTCTTCTGCTACACCTCCTACCCCACCGCCGAACTGTTCGTGAACGGCAAGAGCCAAGGCAAACTGCGTTTCGCCACACGTGAAGAGGCCGCAAGAATGGCCGCCGGCGAGCAGATAGAAGGGGTGTCCGCCATGCCTCGGGTAGGCACTTTTACTATTCCCGACTGGGGCACAGCGCCCAGACCGGAACTGCTGCCGCGCTACCGTCTCATGTGGCAGGACGTGCCGTTTGAGGCTGGTGAACTGAAGGTAGTAGCCTACGATGCCGAGGGCAATATTGCTGCGGAAGAAGTAGTCCGTACGGCCGGCGTACCGCATCATTTGGAAGTGGAATGGGCCAATCAGGACGAAGGCGCGGAAGAGTTGGCCTACTTGACTGTCAGCGTACGCGACGAACAAGGCAACCTCTGCCCTAACACCGATGCCCTAATCCATATCGACACCAACGGCTGCACGTTTGTAGCCACGGCCAATGGCGATGCACGCTCATTGGATCCTTTTGAAGAACCTCACATGCACGCTTTCGCAGGACAATGTACGTTCATCGTTCGCGGACACGGCACTGCCACCCTGTCTTCCGACGGGTTGTTGACAGCCAACATCCGCCTGTGACAATCAGGCAAACAGCATAGGCGTCTGCTCTTCGGGGCAGGCGCTTATTTTTTCAGGATAACGTAGATAACGATAGGTGCGCCGAACAGCGCAGAAACAGTAGAAATAGGCAGGGGATAGGTAAACGAGCCGGCTATGGCATCACAGATAAGCAACAGATTGGCGCCGACCAAGGCTGTAGCGGGCACAGTCAGATGATGGTTGCTGGTACGGAACAGGCCACGCGCAATATGCGGCACCGCTACACCCACGAAGGCAATAGGTCCGCAAAACGCCGTCACTCCGCCGGCCAACAGGCCCGTAGCGATGACCATCAGCAACCTGACGCGACGCAGATTGATACCCAAGCCTTCGGCATACTGCTCGCCCAAGACAAGTCCGTTGAGGGGCTTGACAAGCAGAATGACGCAAAACAGCCCCACCAGCACGATAGGCACGAGCCAGCACATCTCTTCCCACCCCACCGAACTGAGCGAACCCAGAGTCCAGACGATGAACAGTTTCAGCGAATCGGGGTTGGCGAAGTTCTGCATCACGTTGACCAACGCTCCCGCAACTGAACCTATCATCATGCCCACGATGAGCAACGTGACATTGGAACGTACACGGTAAGAGAACGCCATCACCAGGAGCAAGACGAGCACTGAACCAAGAATGGCGCAGACAATCGTCCAAGCCGAAGTGGCGGCAAAACCGAACAACGTGCCCAGCAAAATCAGTGT